>DGTD01000108.1 GCA_002396385.1 Bacteroidales bacterium UBA4345 | reverse complement strand
AAACTCTTCATTGTGAAAAATGTTTTATTTTTTATCCTTTTCAGGGAGCTTGGATTGTCAAATCTAGTTTGACTTCTACCTTGCTTATGCTACTTTAGTCTATCGGAATTTCCTCAAAGATCTCTCTTCTCGTGAGCCCCCTGGAACGCTTCCCAGGGGCGTCGGGCTTTACAACCCGAAAGCGGATGCAAAATTAGACCTTTTTCCCGAACTGGCAAACTATTCGGGGAATTATTTTAATAAAAAATCACATACAAACTGATTTTTAACTACTTACAAAATAATTTAAAATCAGCGACCAGTCAATAATTATTATGACGGGGACACTTTCAAACAGAATATCTAAATTTTCGATTGACGTTGTTTCTCCGTGTCACAGTTTTTCAGTTTTGATTCACTAGAGAATCACAGCGCTGTGTTTAAGGGAAATGGGAATATATCAAAAGGACCTAATCTCCTTACAAAATTAACATCTACGTTTTTTCTATATTTAGAATGTAAGCAACAGCCCCAGTCCATTCTTTTTCGCAGTTAATGAAACGAACATATGGTCTTGCGCACTCTCTTCACAACCAATTTTGCCTTCTTCTACAAGCGTCTTTAAACGTCTCAGTTACCTATATTTTCTAGAGCGGCCAACAGCAGCAAGAGGGATGCCAGCGCAGCACATAGTGACGCCTAGAGTCGACACGCCCAAACCCGCCAGAAATTTCCTTTCGACAGAGTCAGAAGTAACTGCTAAAGTGACCCCACCACTAGTCGTTAACAATCCAACAAAATCAAAGTCCCCCCGCACCTTGCATACGAGAAAAATGGTAATACCTATCGCCCAACATAGGGTCGGCACAATTCATAACATTTTTTATCTGAGTTCTTTTTAGGAGGAACAGACGATTAGGATTTTTCGGACTTTTCCTGGCTAATGTTCCTTTATAAAAATATGTATTCCGCAAAAGTTCAACACACCCTGACGAGAGAGATTTTTGCATATCATTAAGTTTCGAATCATTAGGTGTCTTATTTATATCGAACACATCTGATTCTCCATTGTCATAAAAGATCGTAGACACCTTAGATTTCCCAATTTCATAAATTGGGCCATCTAAGTTTACCGACTTTTTATATTCAATTACACTGGTCCCAACTTTTACAACCTTACAATCAATTGTATCTGCCGACCAAGTTATGATTTTATCTGCCAAAACTGATTGAGTCAGGAAAAAAGTAAAGACATCGTTTCTTCATAAAAACCTACAATTTGAACAAACACTCCTGACACCACAATTAAATGCCTTTCAATATATACAAAAAATATACAAAATAAAAATGCATAGAATAGGGCAACATGTAACAAAATGAAATATCAAAATGCTATAAATATAAATAAATCGACAATATTCAACCATAAATCTAGCAAAAACGAGGATTTTAGTCAGCAAAGTATCAAAAATTCAAAAAATATGATATTTATGCATTATACAATTATACAGAACTAGCACACAAAAAATCTGAATAAATTATCATAAAAACTGCAAGAAAAGTGTATTTTTCTATTGCATTTTATAAATATATATTTAACTTTGCAGTGTCAAGGAACGAGAAAGGGACTAAAAGTCCAATCGGACCAAGACAATATGTTGAACAATTAAAAAATTACGCTTATGGTACTTTTTGGAATCCTTTGCTCTTTATTCGTTCTCAACATCGCATATAACTTTAAAATCAAATAAAAAAAGGAGAACAGTTATGTTAGGCAATTAGCAAACGGGCACTTCTGATGAAAGTTGTCCGTTTTTTTACGCCTATTCCTTAACGCCTCCACTCATTCCCCTAAATAAATATCAAAAAAAATAGGTCCGTTCCCTTCAGGAACGGACCTTCATATTTGTAGTTACAACTCAACTATACATCATATAAAGACAATCTTCTAATAATTTAGGTAGTTAATAAAGTAGTTAAGCGAGTTCAAGAAAAGCGATAAACAACTTATGTCTTATTTCTGAAGTAAAATTACAATGTTTATACTAAAACAGCAAAAAATCCGTTATGCTACATAACATGTTTATCACATTAAATGTTCAAGCATTATAAATAAACACTCTTTTTATTCAAAACTATAAATAGTGTAGTAGCCAAAATCTCAACAACTTGACAAAGCATCCACGAGAAAGCGGCGCCTTTAAGTCCACAGAATGGAATTAGAAGCCAACAGAAAAAAATATTCGAAAAAAGCACCAGTAAGCCAACAATTGGGGCATAACGCTGCAACTGCATACCGAACAGTCCCTGGACCGTCAGAGTTGAAGCAATAGTATAAAGAAGAGGCAGGGGTGCCATAAGACAGAGCAACGACACCGATGGAACAAACTTTTCCCCCAACATCAAATTCACAGCCCAAGGCGACAAAAAGTATACGGCCACACTGGCCAAACCTGAGATTAAAGCTATAAGTAACAAGCACTTAAGCATAAAGGAAAGTCCTTCTTGCTTGTTTTCTGAAAACTTCCGACTCATCCGCGGGAATAAGGCCACAAGGAAAGGCTGGCTAATCACCATCAAGATGGCGGTCATAATCTTCTGGGCCCCAGAAAATATCCCCACATCATAGTCTGTCATCAACCTACCAACAAACGTCACTCCCACAAACACATTGCAATTCACCAAAAAGGTATTAAAAAAGATGGGGAGTCCCTTCTTTACAGACTGGCACGTGAAGAGGTTCCGCGGGCAACAATAGGTTAGCCGGTATTTCCTTATCACATAAAGAAAAGCAACAAACCCGACTATCACATTCGATAGTGACAAAATCAGCAAATAAAGCAATACATGGCTGGGTGTCTTCACAAAAAGGAATACAAACACTGCCCCTAACACACGCACAAACAACGTGAACATGCTCATCTTTGCAATTTGCTCGACCCCCTGCAAAAACCACGAAGGGAAGAATACACAGCCCACATTCAGCAAAGCTGCGGCAAACAGCAAAGTCACATTGTGCTGGTTGTCTGAAAAGGCGAAGAGGAAAGCGAAAGAGACTATCAATAGCAGGAATTTGAAAGTCACAACATTCCAAAATATCTGCCTCAACCTTTCGCGGTCATCTCTGTGTATAGAAATTTCCTGTGTTGCCGAAAAATCGAATCCGAAATGGACCAACAACGTTGCATACCCAGCCATATTCTGGGCAAAACTTGCCGAGCCAAACAACTCCGGTCCCAAAACACGGGTAACATACGGTATTACCAGTAAAGGCACCGCATAATTAGCCAGCTGGACAAAACCCTGCGAGAAGATATTTTGCAGCAACTTATTTTGGAGAAGCGTTTTCAAACTCATCGTATTCCTTTTTTCACCCTACCCATCACTTTCATCTGACAGGCCTTACAATCGAACTCCAGTCTGACGCGGTTGTTATTCGGATCAACCAAAAACAAAGGACCTGGTAAACGCCCTGCATCTTTCGTTTTCAGACAAGCCCCCAGGCTATAACGAATGCAGTGTTTGCATAACATCAGTTCGACTTCTCCGGTAACAGTTCCCGTTTCGAATGCTGGATCTATGTGTCCTACTCCGTGCTGTCTATAAAATTCTACCGCTTTTTTATTATAGGCATTTGCCCTGAAATCGAGTTCAGACTCTTCATAAGAACAATCTGAAGATGGGAATGCCACGTCACACACAGTTCTTTCTTGTTCCCTTTTTTCCAACAAGAGTTCAACCAATTTTCGTCTCCACCCCGCAACTACCGACGACGGGAAGAAACAAGGCCGGTTCGTTTCAACCTTCACACCAACTACGGAAAAAACAGTATTACCCGTCTTGCCAAGTTGTTGTTTGATTGTATTTTCCGCCATTGCCACATTTTTCGCTTCTTGAAACTCATAACGGGCAGAAAAAGAGGCCTCAATTCCATCCTCGTCGGTCACAGAAAGCAGGACTTCAGCTTCATTCAGACGAACCAAGAAGCGAACTGCGATTTTTCTTTCCGCGCTCTCTTTTGACAACAATTTTTCAAATTCAGCATCAAAATTTCGGCGAAGGACGGTACCAACCTTCAGTTTCGGCATTGATAGGGGGAAAACACGCCGGCCGTCAACCCTGTTTGCCTTAATTCCTTCAAATTGTCCGGAAGGATTCACAAAACAAAGCCCGTCACCATTCGACAACTTTTTTTCCGTATCGACATCAAAATAGTTTCTTCCGACAGAAGAGACAATGCCCAGCTTCTCACCCTGAGACTTTGGTGTGTCGAAAGATGTTATATTTTTTTTTCGACCATAAAAAAAATAGTCGGTAAAGCCCCTATTGAAACTTTTTTCCAAATCTGGGACAAAAGAAAAAGAAGACTTTCCTGAGCTTGAACGCTGGTATTGTTTATCAGTGCCTAGAATAGTATCAAGTTTCGTCCTATAATAAGCCGTCACATTCTTCACATATTCGACATCTTTCAGGCGGCCCTCTATTTTTAGAGACGAGACTCCGGCTTCAAGAAGTTCGGGAAGAGAGTCCGACAGATTCATATCACGTAACGACAACAAGTGTTTTCCGTTCGAATAACAGTGTCCGTCGGCATCTGTAAGCCGATAAGGAAGGCGGCACAACTGCGCACATGCACCCCGGTTGGCACTTCGGCCTGTAAGAGCGCAGCTCAAATAGCATTGCCCGCTATAACCTACACACAAAGCACCATGAACAAAAGCCTCTAACCGGACATAAGTGGCAGAGGCTATGGCTCTGATTTGTTCCAGCGAAGACTCTCGTGCAATAACAATTTGCTGGAAACCAACATCTTGTAAAAATCTCGCTTTTTCTGGTGTTCGTGTGTCCATCTGTGTACTTGCATGTAGCGCAATTGGGGGAAGAGCTAACTGGGTGATACCAAGGTCTTGAACAATAAGTCCGTCTACCCCTATCTCATATAAACGTTTCACCAAAGTTTCGGCCTCTTCCAACTCACTGTCAGTCAATATCGTATTCAAGGCGACATACACTTTGGCATAATAAGTGTGCGCAACCCTGCACAAACTTTCAATATCCTCTAAAGAATTCCCCGCTGCAACACGTGCGCCAAACTTAGGCCCACCTATATAAACAGCATCGGCGCCATGGTAGATGGCTTCTTTACCCACTTCAGCGTCACGCGCCGGAGCCAGCAGTTCTATTTTATTACGAGCATCCATAAATCAAGACAAATATACTGGTTTAATAAAGTATCACCAAAAAAACTAAAGGGACGTTTCACAACGTCCCTTTAGTCCATTTAACCTAAACCTTAACTATGAAAAATCTATCTGTTTTGTTTGCACTACAAAGTTGCATAACTTTTCACAATCCACCAAACATTTCACGCAAAAAGTTGATTAAAATCAAGAATATCCGTAATAATGAACATTTTATTGCGCACAACAACCATTTTTTCTATGGTTTCAGTAAGGACGTATCACAAAACGAGACCAAAATGCGTCTTGTTCATACGCACTTACCGACCGTTTGGGAACAAAAAGGGAGATACCGACTGACCCTCCTATCTGCGATTTTGCAACAGGGGGGACATAAGAGCTGCAACTGATGCACGACTGTTTACTCGACGCCGGAAAAGACCAGGAAACATCAGTTACAGTTTGCGGAATTATAAGAGCTGCTGTTCTAGCTTCCGGACAACATATCAACTTCGTCTGTTCCCTGTCATACAAAACTCCGTCTACACTTACCATATACGGATTCTCTTCATCCACAAGAACCGCCTCCAAGTTTGAACAATCATCAAAGGTGGAAGGATCGAGTTCTTTTACCTGACAAGGAAAAGAGATAGACTTTATTGATTTACAACGGCTGAATGAGCCCTTGCCCACAAAGGTCAAAGACTTTGGTAAACTTAGAGTATGAAGTTGGGAACATCCGGCAAACGCTTTATCTCCAATGTATGAGACTCCTTCTAAGATATTCACACTGCCAAGACGGCCACAATTTTCAAAAGCAGAATTACCTATATAAGAGACTCCACTTTCCACCTCTACCGTACCTATGTTCATACACCCTCTGAATGCGTTATTGGCAACTGTAGAAACCTTATATGTCACGCCGCCAAACGACACAGAGGCAGGTATAGTTATATCAAACAAGGCATAATATCCTTTTATTTCTTGTTCTACTTTTAACGTAGTGCCACTTACTTCAGCCTCGTTCGAGGTTTTATCTAATATTGTAAAACAAAGTTTTCCCTCCACAAAATCATGAACCAAAACTTCATCGTCGAAATTTTGGGCATTCAGCATAAAAGACTGGAAAAGGGGGAAAAGAATAAACAATAAACGCTTACACATATATATTAGAAAATTTAGGCAAAGTTAAAACAAAATAACAGAAGATGGAAGTAAAAAACTAAAGGGACGTTTCACAACGTCCCTTTAGTCCATTTAACCTAAACCTTAACTATGAAAAATCTATCTGTTTTGTTTGCACTACAAAATTGCATAACTTTTTTATCTCCTCCAAATATAAAGCATAAAAATTCTTGATTTAAATCAACAAAACGTATAAAATACACCTTTTATTCGTAAAAAAGACAGTTTCCGCTTGTTTCTAAGCCCGAAAAAAGGCTTTAAAACGAAGAACCAAGGCAAATTGGGAATCAATTAACACAGAAAATTCTAATTTTGTAGAATGTAACACAATATAAAAGCAATGAGGAAGACTTTTCTTTTCATCTCTACAACTCTCTTGTTCTCGTTCTACGCCACAGGTTCAGAGAGCACTAGAAGCAACACCGATGGGACTACCAGTGCGTCACTAACCACCGAACCAATACAAAAGAGAGCCGATTCAGAGAGCAAGTGTTCTAAGAAAAAGTCGAAGAAGGAAAAGAGCGCTTGCAGAGACACCGCACAGAGACACAACAAGCAAAAAGGTCTGGACAATTCAGAGACACGCAAATAGATATTACGAATTATGGATAAATACATAATAATAGTGGCTGGAGGGAAGGGACTTCGCATGGGAGGAGACATACCCAAACAATTTCTACCAATTGGCGGCAGACCAGTACTGATGCGCACCATTGACACCTTTGTCGCATACGACAGCAACATCCACATCATTATTGTTTTACCCATTGACCAGCAAAGCTACTGGAAAAGCATCTGTAAAAAATACGGATTCAACACGCCACATTTAGTAGCAAATGGGGGTGAGACCCGTTTCCACTCGGTTAAAAACGGCCTTGCCCTGGTTCCAGACAATAGCGATTGTGTTGTAGGAGTCCACGATGGTGTACGACCGTTTGCAAGTCTGTCAACCATCAGAGAAGCTTACGATATGGCCATACACAAAGGCACAGCCATTCCGGTGACCGATTGCGTGGACTCGCTCCGCCGCATTACCACAAAAGGCAACAAATCCGAAGATCGCAGCCAATACAAACTCGTACAGACGCCACAAGTTTTCAAAGCAGACATTCTTCACAACGCCTACAAACAAAGTTTTTCGCCTTTGTTCACCGACGATGCTAGTGTTGTAGAAAATATGGGGCACGCTGTGGAACTGACACAAGGCAACCGGAAGAATATAAAATTAACAACTCCGTTTGACCTTATGATAGCGGAAGCCCTAATAAAATCAAACATATGAGCCGATGTCTGAGCTGGCCAAAATAGACATAAAATATCTGAAAGGCGTAGGTCCGAGGAAAGCGGACATTCTCAGAAGCGAACTCAACGTAAACAACGTTGAGGACATGCTCTACGTATTTCCTTTCAGGTACGTAGACCGCAGCCAGTTTTACAAGATAAGAGAGGTGGACAGCAGTATGGCCTATGTGCAAATCAAAGGCAAGCTACTAACACTGCGTACAATTGGCGAAGGTAAAAGCAGCCGGATGTCCGGCACCTTCAGCGATGGAACGTCCACCGTAGAACTTTTATGGTTTAAGGGAGGCAGATACATAGCAGACCAATTAAAGATTGGTAACGAATACGTCCTTTTCGGAAAGCCAAGTTACTACAACAACCAACTGAATTTTGTACATCCAGAATTAGAGTCGCTCAACAGTGCAGAAGCAAAACGAACTATGGGTGGCCTGCATGGTGTATACAACACCACGGAAAAGATGAAGAATAATTTTTTGAATACCAAAAGCATTCAAACCATCATCTTCAACATTATGCAGACCCATCTGGCCAACTATCAGTTACCTGAGACCCTGCCGGCCTACCTTCTCAGCAAGTTGAGCCTGCCGACATTAGACACCTGCATCCGGAACCTGCATTTTCCGAAAGACAAGTCTCTTTTAGAGAAATGCCAATTCCGAATGAAATTTGAAGAATTGTTCTACATACAACTGCAACTGTTGCAGCGCAACAGCATACAGAACAAGAAAGAAGGTTTCATATTCGCCTCCATAGGGAACTATTTCCTGTCTTTTTATCAAAATCACATTCCATTCCAACTCACAGATGCACAAAAAAGAGTGATTAAGGAAATAAGGGAAGACGTCAGAAGCGGAAAACAAATGAACCGTTTACTTCAAGGAGACGTGGGTAGCGGTAAAACGCTTGTTGCCTTAATGTGCACACTGATGGCACTTGACAACAACTTCCAAGCATGCATAATGGCGCCGACCGAAATACTGG
The DNA here is from genome assembly GCA_002396385.1 of Bacteroidales bacterium UBA4345. Classification (GTDB taxonomy): domain Bacteria; phylum Bacteroidota; class Bacteroidia; order Bacteroidales; family Paludibacteraceae; genus Physcocola. The sequence goes on along the minus strand of DGTD01000108.1, from coordinate 77,183 downwards.
CCACGCAACATTACCTGAGTATATCGAAAATGCTACAGCCGTTGTCAGTCCAAGTGAGATTACTGACTGGAAGTACAAAAACCGCAGAACGCAGGGAAATATACGAAAGGTTGGAGAACGGGACCCTTCAGCTACTGATTGGCACACACGCCCTGCTGGAAGACAAAGTTAAGTTCAAGAATCTGGGACTGGCAATAATCGATGAACAGCACCGTTTCGGCGTTGCACAGAGGGCTAAATTATGGGGAAAAAACGTCAGACCTCCCCACGTTTTGGTCATGACAGCCACCCCTATACCAAGGACTCTGGCCATGACCCTTTATGGAGACTTGGACGTAAGTGTAATTGACGAGTTGCCCCCAGGACGCCAGCCCATAAAAACCATACACCGGACCGAGAACAACCGTCTAGGAATTTACGACTTCATCAAAAGGGAATTGGCAAAGGGCAGACAAGCCTACATCGTATACCCTCTCATAAAAGAATCGGAAGCCTTAGACTTCCAAAATTTGGAGGAAGGCTACCAACAACTCAAGAACATCTTTCCAGAGCCACACTACCACATCAGTATGGTACACGGGCAACTGCCAGCAACTGAGAAAGAACAAGAGATGCAGAAATTTGCCAGCGGACAAACACAGATTCTTGTAGCAACCACTGTTATTGAAGTGGGGGTTAACGTACCGAACGCAACAGTTATGGTTATAGAAAGCGCTGAAAGGTTCGGCCTGGCACAACTGCACCAACTTAGGGGGAGAGTGGGCAGAGGAGCGGAACAAAGCTACTGCATACTCATCACTTCAGTCAAACAATCGAAAAACACCCGTGAGAGGATGGACATTATGACAAGCAGCACCGATGGTTTCGAGATATCGGAAGCTGACCTGAGGCTAAGGGGGCCCGGAGACCTGGAAGGAACACAACAAAGTGGTATGCCGTTCGAACTACACATAGCAGATCTGGCTAGAGACGGACAAATCTTGCAAGTCGCAAGAGACATGGCACGCCTGATACTCAAAAACGATCCGAACCTCGAGGTTCCGGAAAACAAGATTCTTAAAGAACAACTTTTAAAAAAGGCTCCTTCTTTCGATTGGGGGAGTATTTCTTAAAAATATTAAAACAAGCTCAATTTTAAAGCATTAGCCTTTGAAAAGGCACATTTTTTGTATACTTTTGCATGTCAGTCGTGAGACTCACAAGAATCTAATTTTATTTTTAAATTGTAGTTTATTTGAGTTTAAGAAGAGCGAGATCGAAAGATCTCGCTTTTGTTTTATACAACCGTATTCCGAAAAGTTACACCCGTATCATGGAAAAACTCAACAAAAGACCTCAAAAAAGTGCATTTCACACTCGAAAAAAAACGATGAATTGGCACAAAATTTGTATATTCTTAATTGGTTAGTCGGGAGACTCGCCAGAATCTAATTTTTTTTATTTTAAATTGTAGTTTATTTGAGTTTAAGAAGAGCGAGGTCCAAAAGATCTCGCTTTTTTTATAGCCCACAATAAAAAAAGCATAAAACAACCTACAAATCATGAATTTGGCACAATAGTTGTATATTTTTTAATGAGTGAGTCGGGAGACCCGCTTGAATCTAATTTTTATTTTAAATTGTAGTTTATTTGAGTTTAAGAAGAGCGAGGTCGAAAGATCTCGCTTTTTTTGTTGCATACGGCTTAACTACTTTCTATAAATTAGCACAGACCTACAAATAACGACGGAAAGAATATGAGAGAAAACAGTTTCGGTACTATCACTGAAGTATACAAAGGTCATTATCGATTAATACTTCACGATACGCTAAAGAAAGGTAGTAGTACAACCAAAGACGTTGTTACAAATTCATGGCAAGAAGATTAATGCGCCCCCCCAAAAAACGGTAAAAACAAAAAAAGCGCGTCTCGTTTGAGGCGCGCTTAATGTATAAGTTTATGTTCGTGACTACTTTGCGTAACTTACTGCACGAGTTTCACGAATCACAGTAATCTTAACCTGACCAGGGTAAGTCATTTCATCCTGAATCTTCTTAGCGATTTCGTAAGACAATGTTTCGGTTTCCTTATCGTCAATCTTGTCGGCACCCACAATTACACGGAGTTCACGACCCGCTTGGATAGCGTAAGTCTTCAGCACACCAGGGTAAGAAGCAGCCAACTTTTCAAGGTCGTTCAAACGCTTAATGTAAGCTTCAACAATTTCTCGACGTGCGCCAGGACGTGCGCCTGAGATAGCGTCACAAGCCTGAACCAACGGAGCGATAAGGGTTTCCATTTCCACTTCATCGTGGTGGGCACCAATGGCGTTACAGATGTCAGGCTTTTCCTTGTATTTTTCCGCCAGCTTCATACCCAGAATAGCATGTGGCAATTCTGGCTCGTCATCAGGCACTTTACCTATATCGTGAAGCAAACCAGCACGTTTAGCCTTAGCTGGGTTCAAGCCCAATTCCGAAGCCATTGTTGCACAAAGATTTGCAGTTTCGCGGGCATGCTGCAACAAATTCTGGCCGTAAGAAGAACGATACTTCATCTTACCTACCAAACGAACCAATTCAGGATGCAAGCCATGAATACCTAAGTCGATAGTGGTACGTTTACCCGTCTCAACAATTTCGTCTTCAACCTGCTTGCGAACCTTAGCAACAACCTCCTCGATACGCGCAGGGTGGATACGTCCGTCTGTCACCAGTTGGTGCAGAGCCAAGCGGGCAATTTCTCGACGTACAGGGTCGAATGCGGAGAGGACGATAGCATCAGGGGTGTCATCGACGATGATTTCAACACCTGTAGCCGCTTCAAGGGCACGGATGTTACGACCCTCACGACCAATAATACGTCCCTTCAACTCATCGGAATCAATATTAAAGACAGTCACCGAATTTTCAATAGCCGCTTCCGTTGCCACACGCTGAATGGTCTGGATAACAATTTTTTTCGCCTCCTTGTTCGCATTCATCTTAGCGTCTTCCATAATTTCATTGACGTAAGCCATAGCATCGGTCTTAGCCTCCTCCTTCAGACCCTCAATAAGGCGTTCCTTCGCTTCCGCAGCAGAGAGGCCGGAAATAACCTCCAAACGCTCGTTTTCCTGTTTGCGTAATTTTTCCAGTTCTATCTTGCGTTGTTCTATTATTTGCTGTTGGTTTTTCAAGCTTTCTCGTGTTGCATCATTCTCGGCACGGGCTTTCGAGACCTCAGCCTGCAGCTGGTTCAACTGCTGCTCACGTTGGCGGATTTTAGACTCAGCCTGTTGCAACTTTGAATTTCGCTGGTTTACCTGCGAATCGAACTCATTCTTTAGGTTTTGGTACTTTGCCGTTGCCTCCTGGACTTTTTTGTCATGAATAGCTTTCGCCTTCACTTCTGCATCGGCAATAATATAGTCGGTACGCGATTTTAGGGCGGTAGACTGAATCAGCCATACAATCAAGCCTCCTATCAAAAGCGCAACAACAGCAATAATTACGACGGTAGTTACTGACATTATTGTATTTAATTTGTTAGTTATTAATAATATATAAAAAAAAACGCATCATTACTGACAACGCAGCAACGATGCGGGTATTGCTAATACAATGAAATTGTTTTTACAGACATAACCACGGAGAAACAAGTGTTAACATGTCGCTCCACGACTTATCGGTTCAAGAACTCATCCACTTTGTCGGAAAGTTTGGACAAACGGTCGAAATCCCCATCACGTTTTTTCTGCTCTTCTTCCAAAAGCATAGCCAATTGGAAGGCGACCATACCGAGTACCAACTCAGGTTCCAACTTAGGATAAGCGTCTTTATTATTGTTCAATATATCATTCACTCTTTTTTCAGCCGACTTATATAAAGGTATAGATTCAGGCTCCACCTTAAGATGAAGCACCAAATGACCAATATTTATATCGAGAGCAACCTTTTCATTACCCATACGGTTACGTATTCAAAAGAGCGATACATCTATCAATTTCCCGCACCAATCTTGAGAGCTGAGCTTTATTCTGTTTGGCAGCGACAACCGACACATCACCCAACTGCATAGACTGCAAAGTCCGATTTTTTTGTTCAAGTGTGTTAATTTTCGAATTCGCAATTGCCAAATCAGCCGTTAAGACAGCGATACGTTGTTGGGCTGCATCACGTTCAGCCCTTAATTGTCCGCACATCGACATCAGTTTGTCAACACTTTCCGACAATCGTTCAACATTATCAATTCCGTTTTCGGCCATTCTCTCAAAATTCGAATGCGAATATACCAAATAATTTTGACATTACCGGCATTATACTAATCAAAAAATAAAAAAGCACCCAAGGGATGGGTGCTAATTCCTGCCGCCAAAATAGCAAACTGGCAACTGGAATAGTCGGCAACAGCCGACCAATCAGAGTAAGTTAAAGGTTGTTTAGTGGGACAAATATAAAGCATTTATTTGAATTTTGCCATTTCATTACTTATTTTTGCATATCTTTAGTATGGAGTATAACCGAAACTCCACACAAAAAAAACAAATAACAGTATTAAAGGATAGTTAGCAAAAAAATGCCACAGACATCAAAACGGGGACAAATTATGCCAGCCTCTCCAATTAGGAAACTGGTTCCATATGCTGATGCAGCAAAAGCAAGAGGTGTAAAAGTGTACCACTTGAACATCGGACAACCAGACATTGTTTCACCCCGAGCGGCAATCGACTATCTGAAGGGTATAGACCTTCCCCTTATGCCCTACACTGCAAGTAACGGCAATCTTAGTCTGCGCCAAAAGTTAGTCAAATACTACGAGAGGTTCAACATCAACGTAACGACCGACGACATCATCGTCACCTCTGGTGGTTCGGAAGCGGTAAACTTCGCTTTTATGACTTGTCTTGATCCAGGCGACGAAATTATCGTTCCAGAACCAGCATACGCCAACTACACGGCATTTGCGGTAGCATGTGGTGCAACCATAAAGCCTGTCGTCACCACCATAGAAGAGGGGTTTCACCTGCCCCACATTGAGAAGATTGAAGAAATGATAACCCCAAAAACAAAAGGTATATTAATCTGCAATCCGAACAATCCGACTGGTTATCTCTATAGTCGTGACGAGATGAACCAAATTCGTGATTTGGTGAAGAAATACGACCTGTACTTGTTTAGCGACGAGGTTTACCGCGAATTCTGCTATAGTGGTGCCCCCTATATCTCGGCCTTCCACTTAAAGGACATTGAAAACAACGTTGTTTTATTCGATTCGGTTTCAAAACGTTACAGCGAATGTGGTTTACGTGTTGGTGCTATTGTCACCAAAAACGAGGAACTGAAACAAAACGTGATGAAATTCTGTCAAGCCCGTTTATGTCCGCCTTTACTCGGGCAACTTGTGGCAGAAGCCACCATCGACGGTACGACAGAAGAATACATGCTCAATGCATATAACCAGTTCGAGGAGCGAAGAAAATTCCTGGTTGACGGATTAAACAAGATTCCTGGCGTTTATTCCCCTATTCCAATGGGTGCATTTTACACCGTAGCCCGCCTGCCTATCGACAATTCCGAGAATTTCTGCCGTTGGCTGTTGGAGGAATTTGAAGACGACGGACAAACCGTCATGCTCGCTCCGGCTAGTGGTTTCTACACAGATCCAGAAATGGGAAAAGACGAAGTCAGAATTGCCTATGCTATTTCAAAAGAAGACTTGGCAAAAGCGCTCAAAGTCCTACAGCACGCTTTGGCTGTTTATCCGGGCCGCACTGTAGACGTTAGAAATATTTAAGCACGACCAGACAAAACCGAAAGAAGCACGGCCACGGGCAGTGCTTCTTTTTGTTTTCAGAAACACTGACAACCATTCAGTTATGAATTTAGAATACTATATAGCAAAACGCATAGCATCGGAAAAGAAAGCAGGGAAAGAGGAAACAAAACCGGCTGTCCGTATCGCTATTGGAGGTATAGCCATAGGGCTAACCGTCATGTTGCTTGCTGTTGCCATTGTTATCGGTTTTAAAAATGAGGTAAAAAACAAACTGATTGGATTTGGGGCACACATACAGGTCAGCATAGCTGTCGACAAAGACAGTTCGACAGAGCCTATGGTTATCGACTCTGCCATGAAGACAAGACTTGAAGCCCAGGAGACAATTACACATACCCAGGCTACGGCATGCCAACCAGGCATAATAAAAACCGACGAGAACTTTCAAGGAATCGTTTTAAAAGGCGTAGGGACAGACTTTCAATGGGACTTTTTCAAGCATTATCTGAAAAACGGAAGGATTCCGACAATAAGCAAAGACTCCATCTGCAAAGAGGTGCTCGTTTCTAAAAAAATCGCCGAACTGCTGAACTTGAGAATTGGGGACAAAATCCGGACTTACTTCATCATTGACGGAAAAGTCAGAGTTCGTCCGCTTTCCATTTGCGGTATCTATTCTACCGGTTTCTCTGATTACGACAAACTATTCATTATTAGCGACATCAGACATGTTCAAAAACTAAACGGCTGGGAACAGAACCAGTGCGGCACAATTGAGGTTCTAACTAATGATCTTGCCAACATTGAGAAAGCCAGCGACGCCGTTTTTTCAATTATTGGCAACAAGTTAGACCAACAAAGTCAAAAACCGCTCCGTTCACGGACCATCAAAGAAATGAACCCACAAATATTCAGCTGGCTCGACATGCTCGACATGAATGTTGTCATTATTCTAGCCTTAATGATGCTTGTCTCTGGTTTCACCATAATATCGGGATTGCTTATCCTTATACTGGGAAGGACCCACATGATAGGCATCCTTAAAACACTGGGGGCTCAAGACTGGAGTATTAGGAAGATATTTATTTATCAGACGTTATTTCTTGTCGGGAAAGGGTTAATTATAGGCAACATAGTCGGAGTGGGGCTCTGTCTTTTACAAAAACAGTTCGGACTTATCGGGCTAGATGCTGAAAATTACTACGTAGACACGGTTCCAATATGTCTGAGTGTTGGCAACTGGTTCCTCATCAACATCGGCGTTCTTGTAGCATCGGCACTTATGCTGATTGGTCCCACCTATATTATCACAAAAATCAGTCCGGCTGAGACTATCCGTTTCGAATAATATGAGAAATTATTTATCTTCTTTGGTTCTTGCAGGTCTATTAGCCTCATGTACCGACACAAAAACAATAAACGAATTTGAAGCCTATTGTCAGACAATAGACTCCACGACCCTTGTCTTAAAAAGGGTTAACAATGTGGAAGAATTCAAGAAAATAACCGCAGAATTCGCGCTGACAGCCCAAGAATTCGAGCAAACCCACAAAGAAGCTGTCATTGCGGAAGAATTGCTCCAGCAATTAAAAATAGCTTCCGCTGCATACCAGGAAGCCGCTCTTGCGAAAATGAAGGAGTTGGAGTCTAAGAAATAAAATCTTTTAGTGACGTTTCTCGGTCCAAAGAGCAGCCTCAACAGCATTCGGAAGGGGTCTTTCTTTTATTATCGTTCAAACGGTAGTGCCTTATTTTGCAGTAACAGGCCTTACCGAGATTCCATAATAGCGGTAATCAAAGCTTCCTTCCATACGAGCGGCGTCAAGAATCACGGAATAAGCGCTGTCGTTCGATTTCTCATATAGTGTAGATGTGGCATAGTGACCACATTTTCCCACATCTTCCGTCCTTTGGAGTTGGTAAAAGCCAACAGCCGGCAAGAAAATAAAATTTCCATTTTTTGCTGTCACCTTATAACCAGGAACACCCGTATTCCTATAGTTCGGCATCCATTTCACCTTACACTTCTTCATAAGTTCGTTAAATTCCTCCATAGTCGGAGTCCTCCACTCGCTACCCCAGTTGGCAGAAGCCGCATCGTCTGCACTTCCCAGTTCCTTCCGGCCATCGGTTGAGCCATAGGCTGGCAAAACACAGTACTTGGTAATAGACTTGGCGCCACCAGAGCAATAAGCATAATTTTTCCAATCATAAACCTTCTTCGTCTTTACCTCTCCCCATGAGAAGTAATCGCCAGCCTCAGCAGGTTTGTTTGCACCTATATTACAGGTTGCCCATTTTACACTTAGTCCCAAATCAACAGCCTTGTGTCCGTCAATTTCCTCTGTTTTCTGGGCGAACACACTAACTGACACATACAGCGACATTAACACGAACAAAATCTTTCTCATAAACAACATAAAATAAACTTAGAACAAGCAAAACCTTATTCTCACGATTTTTTAACAACAAAAACAATACCGTTTCCGTTTCATTTCAAGCGAAAACGTTTTGTTATATCATCGAAATAGTCAATACGGCGGTCACGGAAGAACGGCCAAATACGCCTTACATCTTCAGCATGTGCAAGATTAACATCAACAATCAGGTTTTCAGCCTTATCGGTTGAGGCCTGGGCGATTATCTCACCTTGAGGTCCAGCCACGAAACTAGAGCCCCAGAATGGAATACCCCCCGTCACGCCAGAGGGGTCAGACTCAAACCCGGTACGGTTTACGGTAACCACATAAATGCCGTTTGCGACAGCATGTCCCCGCTGAACAGTCTGCCAAGCATCGCGCTGTCGCGATTTTTCGGCATCAGTATCGCTAGTTTCCCAGCCAATAGCAGTCGGATAAATCAGTATCTCAGCCCCAGCCAAAGCCATCAGGCGGGCAGCCTCAGGATACCACTGGTCCCAACAAACTAAAACACCTAGTCGTCCGACAGATGTATCAATCGGCTGGAAGCCCAAATCGCCAGGCGTAAAATAGAACTTTTCATAATAAGCAGGATCGTCCGGTATATGCATTTTCCGGTACATACCGGCAATAGTGCCGTCTTTCTCGATTACAACAGCCGTATTATGGTACAAACCTGCCGCACGACGTTCAAACAGAGAGAGAACCAACACAATACCCAATTCACGGGCTACAGCACCAAACATTTCCGTCGACGGTCCAGGAATGGGTTCCGCCTGGTCAAAATTTGCAGTATCTTCCACCTGACAAAAATACAAACCATTATGAAGTTCCTGTAAGACCACCAATTCGGCACCATTTTTCGCACATTCCCGAATGGCATTGACTAAATTTTGCTTATTCTTTTCTATATCGGCCGTATTGGCCTGTTGCACAAGTCCTATTTTCATGATTTATTCAATGATTTGAGTTTTCAGTTTTATTGACCACCAAACGAACAACGTCAATCCGGGAAGGAGAACGTCTGACTACCTTAAACGAATAGGTTCCGTCGACATAGACCACGTCTCCCACAGAAGGAAGGAAAGCATTCTTGCTCAAAATAAGTCCGCCAACAGTCAGATAATCGTCGCCTAGAGGCAGTTCTAAGCCAAGTTCATTGTTAACCTCCTCAATTTCCATACGTCCAGAAACCACATACTCGTTGGGACCAATTTTCTTTAAAACAAGTTCATCTTCGTCATCCGCATCGTGTTCATCCTCAATTTCGCCAAAAATCTCTTCCATAACATCTTCAATGGTAAGGATTCCCGATGTTCCTCCAAACTCGTCAACCACCAACGCAAGACTTTTTTTCTGTTTTAAAAAAAGGCGAAGCATCTTATTGGCTGTCATGTTTTCAGGAACGACAATTATCGGGTTCAGCATCTGTTCGACCGATTGCGGAGCGTCAAACATATCGGCTGAATGCACATATCCGAGAACATTGTCAATCGTATCACGATAAACCAAAATACGAGAGAAATGAGTTTCCACAAAAAGTTGCTTCAAATCGGGAAGCGGAGTGTTAATGTCTATAGCCACGATTTCAGTTCGAGGAACCATAGAATCTTTAATTTTAACACTTGAGAAGTCAAGTGCGTTTTGGAACATAACCACTTCGTCTCCGAAATGGTTGTCTTCCCCTATTTTGTCATTCTGTCCCGCATCATCATGTGGTTGTGGTATACGGTTAATACTGAACAAACTGCTTCCTTTTTCAATTTTCAAAATGCCTCCCGCTGAAACCACAAAGGCAACCAATTTTGTAAGAGGCAAAAAAAGCCAATAAACCAGGAACAGCGGATATGCCATCAGCATAAAGACAGAAGTAGCACTAAAACGCGATATAACATGCAGAAAAACATCTACCAGCAAGACAGTAAAAACTATACATAAGAGCACTGATACTACCATAAACTGGAATGGCAGATGACAGACAAACATGTAGACCTGGCGTACTAAAAGAAAAAAAGCCACGAAATCGGCGACAAAAAGCACATTCGAGAATTCAGACGACCTTTTGAAGAAAAAGGCATGCAATCTGTCATGAATGCGCTCTTCCCTTACCAATTCCAAGCGTAACCTGTTAAAAAAGGCAAATGCCATTTCCCCTCCCCAAAAGAAGGAAAACAGCAAAGCCCACAGTAAAATCAAGAGAACATCTCCAACCATACCTAATCGGAAATTGGTATTATACCCTCGGGGTGGGTGATTTCGTAATGCGTCATTGTCTCATTCGATACAAATCCACTTCCGTTGATAATACAATTCGGTTGCTGGATTTTTATCTTCTTGTCGGAATAGACCTTGGCATTCACCTGATCCCAAAAAAGTTGCTCGGTTTCAAACTTTTCCCCCTTTCGGTTTGTCACACGCACATTGCCATCAAGTCTCCACAATCTGAGACTCTGATCATAATGGGCCTTATCGCAATAGATATTGGCCTCAGTCTCGAGGTTTGTATCAAACTGTTCAATGCGCAGTCCCTTAGGGAACAACCAATACGGACTTCTGACATTGTTAAAGATCAGCCATTCCGGAGTTGTTGCCCTGTAACGAGTCACGCCAGAATCGGAGATAACAGTCGAGACCTCCAGAGCACGCAAAGTTGGAGCGGTACTGTCGATGCCGACATTCTGGTTATCAGTATCAGCCGAACATGCGCCAAAAAAGCACACAGCAACCGCTGCAAGAACGGTTGCCGTATGTTTAAGATATGCCGGAAAGAGCTTCATGCTATCAATTAGCGGACAGTTGTGTTTTCGTTAATCCAACCTGGCACATGGTATGTACCAGAGATTTTACGCATGAAACATTCCTTCTTGTCAGGGAAGTATTTTTTGTAGCTGCTGATAAGGCTGTTTGCAATACCCGCACAGTTAGCATCAACCGCTTTTGCTTTTTCGAACTTGTCGACTGCAGCCCAGTAAGCAGTGCGCTGAATAAACGCGTCGGTACTGATAGTAGAAGCCGAAGCCGCATAAGCGTTTCCGATAAGCAAATAAGCGCCTCCATTGTTAGAGTTGTACGAAAGTGCCTTTTGCGCATAAGTGCGGACTTGTGAATAATTCTTCTGCTTGTAGTAGAGGTTTGCGACCTTCAGCATGATATTCGATTTGTCGGATCTGCTGGTAGCCAGATCGCACGCTTTATTCAAGTATCCGATAGCTCCATTTATATCCTTTTTGCTATACGCCATTGCAGCCAAACCATTGGCAGCAGTGTAAGTTGGTTCAATTTTATACAGGTATTCAGAAGCCTTGAAGTAAACTGTTGAACCATCGCAATCGGCCATATCATACAATTTCAGGACATTCTTTAACCATTCCTTATCTGCTTTGTGAGCTTCGACTTGGGCAGAGTAAACAGAGTTCAACTGGTTACAGTCGGCAGCACCCGAACGACCGAAGTCTACGTCAATAGCACCTTTCAATTGGTCGTATGTAGAGTCTGCTTCTGAACCTTCGGCCACACGTTTACCAAGAACATCGGTAAGTAGAAGGTAGTCGTTAACATACTGTTGGCGAATAGCTCCTTCCGTCTTCTTTGCATCGAAAATACCCTTCGAAATCACATAAAACTGTTGGAAGACTGCAAGTTCGTTATCAGCTCCACCTTCTTCTATTGAGGTTTTCAACCATCCATATGCGTTTTGCTTCAACGGGTCAGTATTCTTGTAAGTAGTCTGATCCATATTGGCCACATAGTCGAACGCCTTGCGTCCGCGGATATAGTATGAAGGTTTCTTATTAGAGAAGTATTTGATACGGTCGTCATAAACCTTCATCATTTTATCGAACAACTTGGTCTTAGAAGCGACATCGGTAGCCTGCTTCATCTGCCATTTCAAGATATTCGGGCCCTGGATATAAATAGACTGGCTCGATTGTGGGCAGTTAGCATAAACATATTCCCAAGGAGTTACAGCATCGGCATAATTTCCAGTCTTTGCTGCTTGTTTCGTATATGTACCCATCAACGACAGGTTCTGAAGACATTCGTCCTTGTTAGCACCATAATCTTGTGCAAATGCTTGTACAGAAATTGCGCCCAACAGAGGGGCGATAAATAATTTCAGTTTCATATTAGTGAATTTTAATTGTTTTTATTCAAATTTGCGTTTTACGAACCAGCGTTCGTTTACGCTTAGATTAAGCGAGAGTTTGAAATACTGTTCAAGAATCATGTCCTCAGACTTTTTTCCCGCCCGTCCGTACTCAAAACCCAAGTTTAGATAGGTTGGATTCGCAACTCTTCGCAACGGGATGCCAAAACCGGCCGAAAAAGCCAATTGGTTAAACTCGTTTTCGTTAACATCGAAATAAGAGTTAGAAAAGTTAGCACCAACCCTGTAAGACATACGCTTAAAGAACTTCTTGCTGAGTCTGTCCGGCAACAGTTCAGCACCACAAGCGAAACGCTGGCGGTCGTTGAATACTTTTTCTCCGAAATACTCCACATCAGACCATTTTTGGAATTTGTAGTCAGCTCCTATCATCCAGCTTTCATTTATATCATATGCAAAACCTGCGCCAAAAGAAAGCGGAAGTCCGAAAGAATTATCAAAATTCAATGTCACCGTATCAACATTTGCCGTAACCACCTCTTTTTCAGCCGATGCTTTCATTTTAGAAGGGAGGTCAAAAGTCAATCCTACGGTTAAATTTCTTTTTTCATTAAGTTGATAATCATATTGGGCTCCAAAACCTACATTCCAGTCATGCACAGAAATTTCATTCTTTTGTAGTGTTGAATGATACAACGAGTTTGCAAATGCGACCTGGCTGGCATGGGAAACTGTTCCGAAATTGTAGTACACATTCATACCCAGGTTGAAATTCTTGAAGGGTTCAACACCCAATCCCAAATATAATTGTGTGATGTCTCCTGCACCCGCATAGTTTGTGTATACGACAAGAGAATCGGTCGAGATGGTCGAGGGTGTAACACTTTTCCCTCCGAACTGATACCCAACAAAGCTAAAGGGTTGCAGTCCGGCACTAAACCCCATCCACTTGGTAACAGGCAACTGAAGTGCCAGGTATTCAAGATTCTGGTCCCACGACTTTGTGGTTAAGTTATTGTTGTCGGTAAATTTTGAACACTTGATAGAGGCTCCAAACTCAAAACGGAAGCCCAAAGTGTCGATAGCCGTATAGGAAGCCGGATTTGCGCTGTTAATGTGATTGTAGTTACGAATGCCTGCGGAAAGTCCACCCAACGATTTGGAATACCCGAAACCCGGTTCTACCAACTCGCCATAGCCATAACGAGAATAAGGCGAACTTGTGTTGTTCTGAGCACTCACGCTTGAGACAGCCAGCGCGGAAACGACCAATAATGAGGTTATCTTACGCATTAAATTGAAGAATTCTGTTTAAACCGATCAACAATAAGTTTGGATTTACAAAGATGCTACTTTTTAAGCGCTTTTCAAAGAAAAAAGCGTCTCCACCCGTCAAATAAAGTGAAAGATTAGGATATTTTAGCGACAAATGTCTACAATAGCCTTCCAATTCGTAGACTATAGCCTGCACCACTCCCGACAGAATGGCATCGTTTGTATTCGTCCCGAAAAGTGGCACTCCTTCCTCCGGACTGACTAACGGTAAAGCGTTTGTATATTGATGCAAAGCTTTAAACCGCATTGCCATACCTGGCGATATATTTCCGCCAAGGAAACTGCCACTGGCAGTTACAATATCAAGTGTAATGCATGTTCCCATATCTACAACCAACAAGTTGGTGTTTGGCAACAGGAAATTGGCTCCCACACACGAAGCCAAGCGGTCGACTCCCAATGTAGAAGGTGTTTCGTAAAGGTTGCTCAGCGGAATCGGTGTCTGTGATGAGAAACGGATAAACCGCCGGCAACGCTGCTGGAGATAGCCGATAGCCAGTTTTGAAGAGTCGCCCACTGTCGACACTATGGCCGCTTCTATCGGATAACTGGCCAGCAGTTGGTCTACCTGATTTTCACCGAGACAGACGAAACGGCTCGACGAAACCAACGCATCACCATCGAACACGCCTACCTTAACGGCAGTATTACCTTGGTCTATTGTAAGATTCATTATTAGAAACGAAAAGCAACGACAAATTATTGCCGTTGCTTTTTTATTTTAAAGGGTTAGCACTATCGGTAATTCACAATTCCGAACTTGCCATCTTTGGCAACAACAGCGTACTTGTCAGTCACTTTTGCGACCTTTTGGTAATAAGGATATACCTTTATATTTCCTTTCTTATCGATAACGCCATACAAGCCCGTAGCCTTGTCTTTCACTATTTGTCCGTCAACGTCATACCCCTTTGGCAAAAGAGGCAATCCGTGTTTGTCAAACAATTGTACATCACCATCTACCTCGGCAAGGACAATAAATCCGTCATATGAGATGATCTTATTTGCGAAAGCCGGCACTTCTATGTTGCCTCTCGAATTAAGTATACCCCATTTACCCTCACCGGTTCTGTAAGAGAAATAAACACCATTATTACTCTTCAACTGACTGATATTTGAATACGAAGGTTTCACAAGCACCTCGCCTTTAGGGCCAATCAACGCACATTTCGCATTTGAACTGAAGGCGCCATAGGCAGCGGTCTTAACCACGCAATAACCATTGTCGGTCCTCTTCAACTTCACCTCGTCGGTAGTTGTGAAAAGAGATTTTCCTTCCTTCATAATAATTTTAGTGTTATCAGCGCCATTAGACACCGATACGAAAATTGTGTTGTTTACCTTTTCGTCGGCAAAAGCACCGCAATCGTTCGTGAAGACGTACGCAGGGTCCTGCAAACGTTCGTATTTTGGTTCAATAACCAAATTGTTTTTATAATACAAGCCCATTTTCCCGTCCTTGGTCACAATTGAATAATTGTTGCAATAGCGGGTCATTTCCGAATACTGTGCAGGCACAACCACCTGCCCGGCCCGGTCAATCGCACCTTTCAGGCCTTTTTTAGTCACAATAATATAGTTGGATGCGATGTGTTTGTCATAATCGTTAATGTCATTAGCTTCAAACTTATCGCCTTGTTTGTTAACCAAAGTCAGATGCGTTCCGTTTTTAACCAGCAACATACCCCCAACCACTTCAGCTTGCTCATTGCCAGAAGCCAGCGTATACACCGTATTACCAGCACGGTCAATGTACTTCCATTGTCCGCCTTCCTTAACTTTTGCGAATCCATCGGTGAAGCATTCACCAACAGCACTATATTTCAATGGCAGGTTACCGCCTTTTTGGGTCTTATCGAGGAAGCCCCACGTGCCGCTCACTTCATACGCTATCATTTTGTCGGTAGAGCCACAATCCTTATAAGAAGAGAGGCGGTCGTAATATAAGAAGTTTCCTTTCGTATCCATCCAACCTTCCTGGAATAGGTTCTTCAAGATAGCAATACCATCGGAATCGAAGAACGGAATCATATCGAATTGGGGTGCAAACATCAGATAACCAGTAGGGCCTACAATACCATACTTTTTACCAGAGCGAACCTTTATAAACCTGCTATCAATACTAGCAGATGTGCTCCAAGAAACCTCGTCGTACAAGCTGTCGTGCGCAACCACACCCTCTGCCGTAGCCGTTTTCAAGGTCTTGCCATCGGTCAAAGCCACACCATCGTTATCGATCAGTTTATAGTTTCGCTCACCCAAAGAGCCGGCAACGAATGGTGCTACCAACAAATCTTTTCCCTGGTAGACCAAGCCCCAGGAACCATTTTCCTTCACAGCAGTGTATTTAGGAGTCAGGAACTTGATATCTGAGCTAGAGGCCATATTGGCAGGATAGGTCACCGTACCGTTGTTCACATTGGCAAGTCCCCAACGTCCACCCACTTTAACAGCGAGCAGACCATTATAAACATCGCCCACATCTTCAAACTTAGGTGCGACAATCTCAGCTCCGGTTGAATTCAAAACGCCCCACAACGAAGTTTTCACCAGCACATACTCTTTCTTTGCCACAGAGTCAACCGCATAACGTGCATCGCTATACATAGGGTCAATCTTCCAGACAAGGGAAGACTGCTCGCTCTCGATCTTCGACTGGAAGAATTTGACATTCTTGCTCTCAGGGAAGTTGGCAATATATTTGGCGTAAGCGTTAATAGTTCCATCATTCTTCGCCTCGTCGTAAGCCAGTTTTTCAACATCCTTCTTCAACTTCGGTGTGTAGATGGAATTCGGATAATCGTTGATATATTTTGTATAGGCATCGCTTGTATTCGGCAATTCGGCATAAGCCAAAGAATCGCGCAATCGTTCGGCATCTTTGCGCTTAGGCGAGTTTGGCTCCGCGTCGAGGAAGGCCTGTACATCAGCCAGAGTAGCGCCCGAAAGTGTGTTATTGAAGACCAGGTTCTCTTTAGCCTTCTTGGCCTCGTTCAGATAAGAGCAACCCTGGCATGCGTTGATAATCTGGTCGTACGCTTCAACCGTATTCTGCGACTTTGCGTTCTTCAGCAGATTAGCTTCTATCTCCAAGCGGAGTTTGTCCATGTCAATCTGCTCCTCACGCATTATATTCATCACCTTCGCGTCGTAAAGCCGGTCACTATAAATAATGCGGTTGTAGATACTATAGGCTTCAAGCGGATTATAGTTCGAATACTTTGGATTGTTGAACATCAACGCCTTCGAGATGTCTCCCAAAAGATTAACAGACGCGTCATTACCCATCAGTTTGTTTTGGAGGGCGATAGCCTTCGTAAAATTATTTTTCTTAACCAACCTGATTGCGTCTTGAATATCTGCAGCGGAAGCAGACAAACAGCCTCCTAATAATGCTATCAGTATTAACTTGTTATTCTTCATTACTCTTTCTATTTAAAAACCTTATAAATTATGAAGACAGGTTATTTTTTCTTTTGTAAGAACAGCCACTTCAAAAAGCCCTTGGAGTTTGCCGCCATATGAACACATTCGGCTTCATCTTTGCTCCCGAGTTCGAACACCGGGTCGCAACACTTAGCACCAGCAGCCTGCAACTCGATGTAGACGTCGCGAACAAGCGTCAAAGGTACATCGGTCATGGCATCGGAGGAATAAAGCCGTAAAGGTATCTTACGCAGGCTTTTCGTCCTACCAGGATGAATCGCACCTCCAAGCGAGATGACACCCGCAAAATATTTCGGTTTGCGGGCAGCCAAATCTAGGGCTCCGCTTCCACCGAACGAACCCAATCCAATCAAATAAATACGTTTTTCATCGACTGGGTAATGTTTTATATAATATTTGACCATGCTTTCCAGCAATTCACCCGAATAAGTCTGTTCCGGATTTTCAGGGAAGTTCACCACTTTACCGGCAGAAGATATTCCCATTTCCGCCCAACGGTCTCCCTCTTCACACTGAGGGAAAGCGACTATTGCGGGGAAAGAGTCCTTTACCGAATTCTGAGCGAATAATTCTGCCACCGGAGAACTGAGTTGTTTGGCATTGTAGTGTTGTCCTTGTTTAGCTAAAGCATCACCGCCATGCAGAACCAGCACCAACGGAAATTTCTTTTTCGTATTGTCGGAATAACCCTTCGGATACATTACCCTATAGAAAAGGGTATCTCCGTCGGAACTAAAAGAGCGTCCATAAAAAACATTCGGATCACGTTCTGCTGCAGACACACTGGTCAGCACAAACGACACGAAAATAAGAATAGCTAGACATTTACTCCTCATGGTATTTTTTTTACAATATTAAGAATTTATTGCAATCAAAGCAACATTCGCCCTCAAATTTTGCAGAAAGACACCCAAACAGGCTCCACTTTGCACACGCCGCTGTCATAAAAAGCAAAATGACATTTTAACCATTCCAGAGGCAAGCGACCTTTTTTCATGGCACAACCAATGTTTTTTGACAAAAAGCTACAAAAAAGTCACAAACACGAGCAAAAAGCCAGACGTACAAAAACTGTTACGGAACAAACAGGCCCTTCTAATTGACTCTATACATATTTGTTGTAGCCAAGGCTATGCCCTAGAATAAAGTATAAGACGCTGGCACAACAGAAAAAAAGCAGGAATTAAAAACAGACCTGAAAAATATTTTGACAAAATGGAAGATTTTCTTTGCATTCTATTACACTTTTACTATTTTTGCGTCAAGAAAAAATCAAAAAGTGAAAGCGGGCAACACAACAATTGCAGCTTTCCACGGCACAAAGAAAAACAAACTTTACTGCCCCACACAACTGAACAGAGAATATAACAAACAAATAACACTTTAAAATACAATTAAAAAATGGTTGCATTAAAAGAATTCATGGACAATCTTATCGCCAAGAACCCAGGCGAACCATTGTTCCACCAAGCAGTACAGGAAGTAGCAGAATCTCTTCTTCCATACATCCAGGAGCATCCTGAATACGAGAAGGCTAAAATCCTTGAAAGAATGACCGAGCCAGAAAGAGTTATCATCTTCCGTGTGCCTTGGATTGACGATAAGGGTGAATTCCAAATCAACCGTGGTTTCCGCGTACAGATGAGCAGCGCAATCGGCCCTTACAAAGGTGGTATCCGCTTGCACCCTTCAGTAAACTTGGGTATGCTTAAGTTCCTTGCTTTCGAGCAGGTTTTGAAGAACAGCTTGACTACCCTTCCTATGGGTGGTGCTAAGGGTGGTTCTGACTTCGACCCTAAGGGCAAGAGCGACAACGAAGTTATGCGCTTCTGCCAGAGCTTTATGACTGAATTGCAGCGTCACGTAGGTGCCGACACCGACGTTCCTGCAGGTGATATAGGTACTGGTGCCCGTGAGGTTGGTTTCATGTTCGGTCAGTACAAGAGACTCCGCAACGAATTCGTAGGCGTTTTGACTGGTAAAGGTCTCGAATACGGAGGTTCTTTGATCCGTCCTGAAGCAACTGGTTACGGAACTACTTACTTCGCACAGTACATGCTCGCTACTAAAGGCGACAGCTTGAAGGGCAAACGTGTGGCTATCTCTGGTTCTGGTAACGTTGCACAGTACGCTGTTGAAAAATGCACTCAGTTGGGTGCAACCGTAGTATCTGTATCAGACTCTAACGGCTGTATCATCGATGAGGCTGGTATCGACGCTGAAAAGCTCGCTTACATCATGGAACTTAAGAATGTTAAGCGTGGCCGTATCAAGGAATACGCTGCTAAATATCCTTCTTCTAAGTACTACGAGGGTCAGCGTCCTTGGCAGTTGGTTAAGGTTGATGTTGCTATGCCATGCGCTACCCAGAACGAACTTAGCGAAGCTGATGCAAAGGCACTTCTCGCTAACGGCGTAATCTGTGTTGCCGAAGGTGCTAATATGCCTTCTGAAATCGGTGCAGTTAACGCTTTCATCGCAGCCAAGATCCTTTACGCTCCAGGTAAGGCTTCTAACGCTGGTGGTGTTGCTACTTCTGGTCTTGAAATGTCTCAGAACTCTGAGCGTTTGTCTTGGACTCGTGAAGAGGTTGACGCTAAGTTGCAGCGCATCATGAAGGATATTCACGACAACTGTGTTAAGTACGGAACTGGTGCCGACGGTGTGGTTAACTACGTTAAGGGAGCTAACATCGCAGGTTTCGTTAAGGTTGCTAACGCAATGCTTGCACAAGGTCTTGTTTAATCTTATGATCAGATAATAAAGAACCCCCGTTGCTCCCGCAATGGGGATTCTTTTTAAATAACCATTGTTTTTTCTGAAGGCTTTAGTCCTCAGAAGAAGCTGCACAAAAGAATAATTTAACTTAGAGTTTTATGAACAAACTAAAAGTAGCCATTGTTGGTTATGGAAATATCGGCCGTTTCAGTTTAGACGCTGTCAAGGCGGCTCCCGATATGGAATTAGTTGGCGTTGTACGACGCGCTGAATCAGTAGGCAATAAACCAGCAGAATTGGCCGATGTGAAAGTCGTTTCAAACATCGACGAATTGGGCAAGGTTGATGTCGCTATTCTTTGCGGACCATCGCGCAGCATTCCGGAAGTGGCTCCTACTTACCTGGCAAAAGGCATCTGCACTGTCGACAGTTTTGACATCCACACCGATGTATACGATCTTCACGAAAAGCTCGATGCCATTGCAAAGAAGAACAACGCCGCATCTATCATCTCGGCAGGCTGGGATCCAGGGTCTGACTCTGTAATCCGCACCATGATGTTAGCCATGGCACCTAAGGGCCTTACCTGGACAAACTTCGGACCTGGCATGAGTATGGGGCACTCGGTAGTTGCCCGTTCTAAAAAAGGTGTCAAGAACGCTCTTTCTATGACTATGCCTCAGGGTGCTGGCATCCACAGCCGTATGGTCTATGTTGAGTTGGAAGACGGCTACACCAAAGAACAGGTTTACGACGAGTTGAAAGCCGATTCTTACTTCGCGCACGACGAACTGCACGTTATACCTGTTGACAGTGTAGACGACTGCAAGGACATGGGTCATGGCGTTTTGTTGGAACGTAAGGGTGTTTCTGGTGCTACCCAGAGCCAGCGCTTCAAGTTCGAAATGACCATTAACAACCCTGCGCTTACCGGCCAGATTTTGGTTTCGTGCGCACGCGCCGTTGTTAAACAGAAACCTGGTTGCTATGTAATGCCAGAAGTAGCTCCTATGGACTACTTGCCAGGTGACAAAGAGCAGTTAATCCGCTCTTTGGTTTAAAAGTTCTGAAATCTTTTAAAATCATACTGAAATAATTTCTACTTAGGCGCCCGTCCCGATGTGAATCGGGACGGGCGCTGTCTTTTTCTCCCTGGACAAACGCCAAGGCCACACACGCAAAAACGCCGTTGCAGGGTTCTACCCTACAACGGCATTTTTTCCGACTCAAACACAAAAGCAGTGTCCGAGTCTATTTCATAGAATTAAAGCACATGGAAGGCGACAGTTAGCCCCGCCATAACGATAGACACCATACTCATCAGTTTGATAAGGATGTTCAACGACGGACCAGAAGTGTCTTTGAACGGATCTCCAACCGTATCGCCCACAACGGTGGCCTTATGGTTGTCAGAACCCTTACCGTTCAAATTGCCTTCTTCTATATATTTTTTGGCATTATCCCATGCGCCACCGGCATTAGACATAAACACAGCCAGCACGAAACCAGCAGAAAGACCACCGATAAGCAGCCCCAACACGCCGCTCACACCAAAGATAACCCCAACAAATATAGGCGTTATAATGGCAAGAATAGAAGGGAAGAGCATCTCGTGCTGCGCTCCCTTAGTGGAAATTTCCACGCAACGCGCATAATCGGGAGTTCCCTTGCCTTCAAGAATACCCGTAATTTCACGGAACTGCCGGCGCACCTCTTCCACCATTTTCTGAGCCGCACGTCCAACGGCGTTCATGGTAAGTCCACAGAACAAGAAAGCCATCATAGAACCGACAAACATACCAATCAAGACTTTAGGATTCATCAGGTTCACCTGGTAATACTCCATAAAATCAATAAGTGAGGCATCGGCCGTATTGACAACCCTTTCTCCAATTGAGAGAGTTGATTCTCCAATGCGGACCAAAGCTATCTTAATTTCCTCCACATAAGAGGCAAGCAGTGCCAAAGCCGTCAGAGCCGCAGAGCCGATAGCGAATCCCTTACCCGTAGCAGCGGTGGTGTTACCGAGCGCATCTAACGCATCGGTACGTTTGCGGACTTCAGCTCCCAGTTCGCTCATTTCGGCATTTCCACCAGCATTGTCTGCAATTGGGCCGTAAGCATCAGTTGCCAACGTAATACCTAAGGTGGAAAGCATACCTACTGCAGCAATGCCTATACCATACAGTCCGAGGCTCAGGCCTTTTGCCGTGAAGAAAATCTGCATATCGAAACCAATTGCGCAAAGATAGGCCAGAATAATGGCCGCTCCGATGGTGATAACAGGAATGGCTGTTGATATCATACCCAACCCGATACCGGATATAATAACCGTTGCCGGGCCTGTCTGCGAACTTTCAGCCACCTTTTGAGTCGGACGGTAAGTGTGCGAGGTATAGTACTCTGTCGATTTTCCAATAATCACACCTGCCAACAATCCGCAAACTACAGAGAAGGAGATACCCACCCAGTTCTCAATTTCCAGCGCATATAAAATCACAAAGGTAAAAATAGCGACTAAAAGGGAACTGACATTAGTACCCTTACCCAACGAAGCCAGTAGTTCCTTCATGCCAGCACCCTCCTTTGTTCTAACGAGGAAGATACCGATTAGCGAGAGTACAACGCCGAACGAAGCGATTAGCATTGGAGCTATTACCGCCTTTTCCTGCATCTCACCACCTACGGCAGAATAGGCCGCAGCGCCAAGGGCGGCTGTTGCAAGAATAGAGCCCGCATACGATTCGTAAAGATCGGCACCCATACCGGCCACATCGCCCACATTATCGCCCACATTATCGGCAATGGTAGCCGGGTTTCGAGGGTCGTCTTCCGGAATTCCAGCCTCAACTTTACCTACGAGGTCAGCACCCACGTCTGCGGCCTTTGTATAGATACCACCACCCACACGTGCGAACAACGCCTGCGTAGAAGCTCCCATTCCGAACGTCAGCATGGTTGTGGTTATTGTTACCAGTTTCTGTCCGCCATCGGCATCAACAAATGCGTTAAGTACAAGATACCAAATGGCTATATCTAACAATGCCAATCCCACCACGGTCAAGCCCATAACGGCTCCTGAACGGAATGCGACTTTAAGTCCGCTGTTAAGCGACTCTCGGGCGGCATTTGCTGTACGTGCCGACGCATAAGTGGCCGTCTTCATACCGAAGAATCCGGCAAGGCCAGAGAAGAACCCTCCCGTTAGAAACGCGAAAGGCACCCATTTGTTTTGCAGTCCGAACACGGCCATCACCGAGAAAATGACAGCCAAAACCACAAAGACTATACCTACAACTTTGTACTGTTGTTTGAGATAGGCCATTGCGCCTTCACGCACAAATTGTGCGATTTTCTTCATAACATCAGTTCCTTCGTCTTCCTTCTTCATCGATTGATAAAAGAAGTAGGCGAATCCCAGCGCTAAAACAGACGCGAGGGGAATTGCATAAAATAATGTTCCCATAAGCGGTATTAATTTAGTTTACCATTCCCAGAATGGAGAAAACGGTTTATAATAATCAGTGTGATTTGTGTACTTGCAAAGAACAAATAGATGTACAATTCTTTATACAACTAGTGTTAACAAATATAGGAAATATTTCAGGAATTCTCAAACGCGCTTTCCGAACCACTTTTTTCTTTCTTAGTCCGTTTTTTTCGAATATGAGGAAACTTTCCAGAGTCTACGAATGCAGTAGAAATCAAAGAGAAGAACCTATCCAGACAACTTTTACAGGATAAGCCTACGCGTTCCTATTCACCAACAAGTCACCCAGAAGGGTTCTATTATTATGTTGTCAAACATATTTATAAGAGCTATTTTTTCTTGCTTGTGTATATTTTTGCAGAACAAGTTATTTAGGGACAATCTACAGTCATAAAAGTAAACGGCTATGAACACACCAGAAATAAAACAAGAAGGAATCAGTATAAAAGATGGCGGTGCTGGCCTTAAAGTAGACAATAGGACACAAGCCGCATTCCCTAACAGGGCAACGAGGAAAAAGGGAAAAGAAATCGAATTAAAAGCTTCGGTACTGAACCGTTGGGGGCTACTTATCTTTAGTCCTTTCTTATGGTGTATTTTTGTTTTTGTTATTCATGAGATTACAATAAACGAAGAATTTAAAAATAAGATTTGGTCAATGATGGCATTGGCTGGCTTATTCACTCTTCCTTTCGTTATTCTGTCTCTTCTTAAGAACCTCACCATACAAAATGGCAAAATAAGAATCGTGAGCTATCCGATTATTCACATCGGAGAAAGAGGCATCACCTTCGACCACAAGGAAACCATACTATGGGAAAAGATAGAGCATGCTTTCATTCACAAGCGGGGGAAGGCGTTCTTCTTTACTATTGAATACTTGGACGATGAGGGGGAATGTTGAAAAGAAGGACTGCAACATAAGCGATTATGACTTCGACAACCATGATATAGAGAAGGCCATTGTCTACTGGAGTGGTAAGGATATTGCTTCTGAGGAGGTAAATACCCGCGACGAGATGTTGAAATGGAACGAAGTAGAAGGGATACAGACTGAGGAACAGGAAAAAGATTTCAAAGAGAAATGCCGGACCTACCTTCCTATATTCAAAAAACAATACAAACGAGAAGGAGCAGTTTTTTTTACAACGTTCTCGCTTACATTCGCTCTATTATACATCGGTTATAATAACTTTGACCATTATCCATTAAACCTCGACAGTTTATATAACAATCTGTTTAATACACGTCCTATCATAGCTTTTATTCTAATGATGACGGGTCTTTGTAGAAACGAGAAGGAGCAGTTTTTTTTACAACGTTCTCGCTTACATTCGCTCTATTATACATCGGTTATAATAACTTTGACCATTATCCATTAAACCTCGACAGTTTATATAACAATCTGTTTAATACACGTCCTATCATAGCTTTTATTCTAATGATGACGGGTCTTTGTAGTTTTCTAGGCCTTCCCAGCGCTTTTATGTTGTACTTCGTCCGCAAAAGGTTTCTAAGCAGAAAAGACATAGCAGACCTCTCAGAAGTCGAGGTCATCGCTGTCCTTAAAATAATGGGTTATGATGATAAGCCGAACATTTACAAGAAAATTCTACTTGTCACGTCTTTCATATTTATAATTGACATTGCCGCTCACTTTTATTTCCTATTCATCCTGAACTAGGCATCAAGGAGTATATTGGGCAGATAGAACAAATGCGCTGGCGTTTACGTCATTTCTAAATAAAGTTCTGTCAAACAATAAATCATACAATTCGGCAATAATTAGTTTCATTTTAGTAAATTCGCATAGAAAACAGAACAAAAAACAATATGAAACTAAAATACCTGTGGCTTGCCGCAACGACCACATGCGCGTCGGCACAGAACGACGCATCCTTCACCGGGATCAGCGCCGACTCGGTCATCTCATTCATTGACGAGCAAACAGAACCGGTCGACGACGACTTAACCATACGATTAGAAGCCGTCGGACATAGCAACGGAGACTTTTTCTACCTACACGACTACCCTACCAGCCGGTTCGATGGCCAAACGCTGTCGTTTAACGTTAATGCGCTACAGTTCACTCGCGATGCGGAATACTTTCTTCCGGAAACGAAAGGCTACACGGCTGTAGGCTTCTTCCTGACGCCGACCCTAAAGTTCCGCACCCGCAGTTGGGAGGCGTTCAACGTCGAGGCCGGCGCACAGGTTCTGGGCATTGCGGGCGATGACCACCGTCTGCACGTAAAACCCGTTTTCCGCATAGAATACCAACCTAACGATTGGCTTCATCTGGTGGGCGGAACCATCTATGGCAACCTCAACCATGGTTTGTATGAGCCTATGTACGACTTCGACCGTTTTTTTTACAACAATCAGGAAGACGGTCTGCAAATAATGATTTTCAAAAACTGGGATCATTTCCGCTTTACCAGCGACACGTGGTTGAATTGGGAAAACTTTCTGGAGCCAGGGGAGGCCGAGCAAGAAAAATTCACCATCGGCAGCAGTAACCGTCTGATGTTTGGAAACTCCACCCACAAATGCTTCCAAATTCCTATCGACATTATGGGAACCCACCGTGGAGGCCAATTCACGGCACTTCAGGACACCAGTTTGGAAACCATCTTCAATGCCGGAACCGGAATAGACTGGGCCATCAACCGGCACTGGCGGGTTACCGCTATGGCCTTCGGCTACAAGAACAACAGTAACGATGTGTACACCCGCTTTAAAGACGGATACGGCATCTACCCTATGCTTGCCTACTACAACAAGAGTTTTGCCCTGTTCGGAGGCTATTGGTATGGAAACGGTTACATCGGAACGCGCGGCAGCCATCTGTTTATGTCCGTTTCAAAATACGACCCGCTGTTCGAACAAAAGGAAAGGAATATGATAACGGGGAAATGGTTCTACCAACACGGCAT
Source organism: Bacteroidales bacterium UBA4345 (assembly GCA_002396385.1). Taxonomy (GTDB): domain Bacteria; phylum Bacteroidota; class Bacteroidia; order Bacteroidales; family Paludibacteraceae; genus Physcocola. Next base: position 50,993 of record DGTD01000108.1, on the reverse strand, counting down.
TTTCGGCGTAGAGGCACAGGCCTATTACGACCTAAAAGAAAGCAAATGTGACTTCTCGTTCGGGCTTTACATGAAATTCAACAAAGACTTCGGGCTAATCAACCGCAACTTATAAAAAACTATATTACAGTACAAAGAATAAAAAAATTACTATATTTGCAAAACTGCCAATCATTTGACGAATTAACACATAATGCATAATAGGGTAACTGGTACATACATTCTCACGGCATTGGTGCTTCTGCTCTCTTGCCTGTTTTGGTCACAACCTGCCAAGGCTGCGACCGACGATTGTAGTACCGGCAACATTTGGAGGGGTTATCTTTACAACGAAGAAACCGACCAATGGTTGGAATACTTACCAAATGAATTCTTCAACGACAGTTTAGGCGCCAATATCCCCGACTACGATGCTGACAATTCGAAACTCCACCCCTATTTCGAAATGAAGGACACGACATGCTCCTCGAACAACTGGAGTATTAGGTTTACTGGTTACTCCCGTATAGGGTCTTGGGGGGAGTCGCTAGCAGTTATTGGAATCGACGTTATTGGCTACACGGACAATCCATCGCTTGCAAAAATCAACGGAAAGCCGGCAGACAAACCCATACATCTGGAGATTTCTGACACCAGTTACTACAAGCACAAACCAATAAAAGGATTAAAGGCTTCTATCGACAAATACGAGATGGGCTTCGACTACCACGACGACACCCTCTTTTTTTATAGGAACGGCTACATTTACAGAAAAGAGGCATTCCACATCTGTAAAGTGGTAAACCCTACTGCATACTGGGAGAAATGGGGCGGATGGCTCGAAAAGATAGACTATTGGGACTATACCAACGGAACCGAATACCACGAGGACTTTAAAGATTGTTCGAACGTTCAGACTTTTCCTGAATGCGAGCCCCAACCGGAAGTGACCATTGAAGCCTCTTTCGACCTTCCCGACTGTAACGATAGTACGCTCTATCTCTCTGTTGTATCCAACCTATTAGAAGACTTCCACTGGGAGGGACCTAATGGATGGACTTCAGACGACCCTAATCCAGTCATTGATTACCAAAACGCTGTTTCAGGGAAATACCTGGTTTGGGGTAAACTGGACCCTTGTAGCAAACCGGTCTATATGATTCTCGACATTGACATACCGAAAATAAAAAAAGATTCTGTTTACCAAGTGTATACCTGCCACGGTGACACTGTAAGAATAAATGGGAAAGAATACACCGAGAACGGTATATATATCGACACTCTTAAAACAGTTGAGGGATGCGACAGTATTGTCTATTCGGTTTTAGACTTCCACTTCCGTAGCAGCGTCAACTACGACAGTATCTGCACAGGCAGCTCATACAATTTTCATGGCAAGCTTCTTACCCAAGCCGGTTCTTACACCGACACCGTAAAAGTGCCTGAATGTAACTGCGACAGCATTGTCACCCTGCACCTGACCACCTACTCTATCGGTTCCGAATTCTCAGAATCCATCTGCGAGGGCAGTTCTTTCGAGTTCGGGGGTAACATCTATAACAAGGCGGGAAACTATACGCACACGTTCAAAACGCCTGACGGGTGCGACAGCACGGTTACGCTGCATCTGACCACCTACCCTATCAGTTCCGAATTTTCAGAATCCATCTGCGAGGGCAGCTTTTTCGAGTTCGGGGGCACCTACTACAGTGTGGCGGGAAACTATACGCACACGTTCAAAACGCCCGACGGGTGCGACAGCACGGTTACGCTGCATCTGACCACCTACCCTATCAGCTCCGAATTCTCGGCATCTATCTGCGAGGGCAGCTTTTTCGAGTTCGGGGGCACCTACTACAGTGTGGCGGGAGACTATAAGCATACGTTCAAAACGCCCGACGGGTGCGACAGCACGGTCACCCTGCACCTGACCACCTATGCTATTGAAAGGGACGAAACCGTCACCATATGCAAGGGAAGTTCCTATTTGTTCGGAGGCAACGAACTCCGTAAGGCTGGAAAATACAAACACACCTTTAAAACACCTGAAGGATGCGACAGCACCGTAACGCTTATTCTACAAGTAGAAGAAATACACAGCATTGTTAACGAGAGCATCTGTCAAGGAAGTTCATTCTTGTTCGGCGACACGCTACTAAAAGAACCGGGCAATTACAAACGGACCTTTAAAACACCTGAAGGATGCGACAGTACCGTGTACCTACGGTTAACAACCTACCCAATAAGTGCCACCATATTCGATACCATCTGTCAAGGACAAGAATACCATTTCAACGATACGGTTTACACAAAATCGGGCATCTATAAACAAGTCAGCAAAACAGCTGGCGGTTGCGACAGCACCACCATACTCCGCCTTACCGTCACAAGACCCGGAACTCCAACGGTGATACCTATCACCATATGCAAAGGCGACAGCACAACGTACAACGGGCACATCTTCAGCAAAGTGGGTTCTTTCCGCGACACACTGACCGATCAGGCTGGTTGCGACAGTTTTATTGTTTACAAAGTAAGTTACGGTTACCAACACGACACCGCTTTCGTATACCGCACGTGTGTTGACAAACCCGTACAGATATTAAACGGAGAATGGATGAGCCGAGATACGACTTTCACCACATTGATGGAATTTGACAATTACGAATGCAAGGTAAAGACCCGCATCACTGTTATTGCCGTCCCTAGTGTTCATTTAGACGACACTACATTCCTCCTTTGTGGCAAGCACCATTTGAGCGTACACCTTGACTCTATTCCGGCCACCAAGTACCAATGGGAGCCGACCACAGGTGTCGCTTGTCCAACCTGCAGCAACACCGATGTCGTGTTCAGAGGCGACTCGGTAAGTTACCAGGTGAGTCTTGACAACGGCTACTGCCAAGACACTCTGAACGTGGGAATTGTAACGACTCCAAGTCCGATTATTACAGCAGCCGGAGTAAATCAATCTGGAGAAGGACTTGTCATACTTGTTTCCAATGGAACAGAGCCTTACTACTACCAAATAGACAGTTTAGGCGATTGGCACAACAACATTGACTTTGAGAAACTGGACATCGGTGTACACATGGCGTATGTTAAAGACGATAAAGGTTGCATTGCCAAAAAGCGCTTCAGCTACTATGTGCCCGTAATTCCGGCTAAAGTGGTTACTCCGAACGGAGACGGCATCTTAGACCGGTGGGAAATAAAGAATCTCGAACTCTACGACGAATACACCATCGAGATATACAACCGGTGGGGAAAGTGTTTGAAAACGTACCACAACTACTACGACGGATGGGATGGGACCTACAACGGGCACCCAATGCCATCGACCGACTATTGGTACAGGATAGTGGTACAATTGAACGACCAGGAAGAGACCGGGCACTTCACTCTAATACGTTTTTAAAAGAGGAAAAAACGTACACATAGAAATAATACGTATATTTGGGTAATTTGAACCAATAACAAAAGAACAAAACAGTAACTGCATATGAGAAACACTTACAAATTAATAACAACCGCACTACTCTTGTCTTCGTTGGGAGGAGCAACCCACGCACAGCAATTCGACAAAGAGCAGTACCAAAAAGCGCTGTGGATGACGGCCCGTTTCTACGGAGCGCAACGTTCAGGCGCCGGACACAGCTGGCTGATAGCCGAGCACGAGCCCACAAAAACATCTTCAGAAATAACCCCATACCTTGGAAGTTTTGTGAAAGGGCAAGACTTCGTAAAAGATGCCGACGGCGACTACGACCTTACCGGAGGCTGGTTTGACTGTGGCGACCATGTAAAGTTCGGACAAACTGAATATTTCGCCGGCTATATGCTGGCTTTGGGCTATAGCGAATTTCCAGGGGGATATGAAGATTTCTACTCTCAGAACTACGAGGGGTATATTGCGGCAAGCAATTACACTTGGGAAGGAAAAGCCGGAAAGCCTAACGGCATTCCCGACATTCTTGACGAGGTGAAATATGCCACTGACTACTTTATGAAGTGTATCCGAAACGAAGGCACCTTCTATTACCAGGTAGGCAATGGCGACGACGACCACAAGATTTGGTGTACTTCGTCAGTAAAGGCGGTGCTACCAAGAAGCCAAGGCGGTGAGCGGGAAGGCTCGCGCCCTGTGAAGAAAGCCACCGGCGGTACAACCTCTATGACAGCCTTGTGCGGTGCCACTCTGGCATCGATGGCCAGGTCTTACAAACCGTTTGATCCCGCCTATGCTGCAAAATGTCTGGAAAAGGCTAAAACTGCTTACGAATATGTTGACAAGACGGCTAAAAGCAATGCCGATGGTGGCGGTTACTACCCCGCCAAGGACAAGTTTGAGCCTGATATTGTTATTCTCTGTATGGAACTTTACAGAACCACTGGCGACGGCTCCTATTTGGCAGAAGCTAAAAAATATTCGGGCTGGATGGCTAAGGAATCTGGCTACAACCACAATTTCTCGCTCTGCTACAACAACACCGAAGACCTGGCCTGCTACCTGATGGCCATGTATGGTAGCGGAACGGAACAAAGCAACGCCAAGACTGCCCTTTCGTTTCTTGCCAACATGTATCTGCCAGCCAGCGGACACTTTATGAACGTAAAGAACGACGTATGGGGAATTCTCCGATTCCCAGCTAACCAATCGTTCGTCAGAGGCCTGTATGCCAAAATGAATGGTGACCTCGACAAGGTTGACCCTTACGCTCTCGCCTCAATTGAATACATTATGGGAAGCAATGGGAGGAATTTCTCTTACATCGTTGGTTTTGGAGAAAAATACCCACACTACCCACACCACCGCAACTTCTACGGTTTGGACAACAACGACGAAGGCAACCTTTCCAACCAAGAGAAGTTTATGCAGTTAGGCTATATGGTGGGAGGTTCACTGAACGACGGTGCTTACACCGACAGTGAAAAACAATACACTTTTTCTGAAGGCGGCATCGACTACAATGCCGGACTGGTTAGCGCTTTGGGTTACATCAACTCCATCCTCAATCCGGTCAACACCAACAAGTTCGGTCACCCTACTCCTGAGTTGGGCGAAGACAAGAGCATTTGTGGCTTGGAATCGATTACCCTTGACAGCAAAGTGCCAGCCGACGGGAAAAAGACCTTCACTTGGTTGCTCGACGGGACTCAAGTTGAGAAGAGTGCCAACGCAAGTACCTACAAGGCGACAAAATCAGGCTCTTACACCTGTGTAATTGACTCGGCCGGCGAATGGCAGACCGAAGGCAAAGTGGAGATCCTTGCCGATCTGCCATCGCCTGACATTCAGAGAATGGTTGAACTCTGCGACCCAGCGTTCTTCGAATTCGATGCGACTGTTGACGCGAACGTAACCTACCAATGGAGCAAAGACGGCGACATTATTGCAAACGAAACTGGCAGCAAACTGACTGTTCGACAAGCCGGTTCTTACCAGGTAGCCATCTCCGCGACAGGCTGTTCCTCCAAGAAGGCGGCGAGCACCGTCACATCGAAGCTGCCTAAGGTTTCAGATGCGGTATCAACTTCCGACGGGACTGTTGTCCTGAAAGTTGAGGACGATGGAGACTATGAGTGGTACGATGCGGCAGAAGACGGGAACCTGTTAGGCACTGGCAGCACCTACACCACGAAAATCAGCAAAAACAGTACCTTCTATGTTCAAAATGCGGGAAGCTCTTCATTTGTAGCCGGTCCGGAAAAGTCAAGTTTCTCGGGCGAAGCGCTTAACTGGGGAAACATCAGCGTTCTTTTCAAAGTGAAGAAACCTGTGTTGATTAACGGATTTGACGTATTGATCAAAGATGTTTATACAGCTGGAAGCCAGACCATTTCTTTCGTATTGGAAGGAAATTCTAAGGGAGAGTTTGTCTCTGACGCTATAAACATATCTAAAGCCGGATGGTATACTGTGCAGCTCAGCAAGCCAATTGAGTTAGAAGCCGGCAGCTACAGCATGTACGCTAAGCCTAGCAGCAGCAGCGTGGCTTTCTACGACAAAGGGCCGCAATACGGCACCTACAAAAACATGGGCGACGCTATTGAAATTACCGGAGTCAGCAATGGCGAGTCAAGCAATGGAGCTATGACCGCTATAGCCAACTGGCAGATTCAGGCGGGTAGCGGCTGCGGCAGAGCCATTGTTTATGCGAAATACGAGCAAGGAGCCGGAATAACAGAAACCACCAGCAACTACAACTGCAAACTGTACCCTAACCCTGCATATGGTGAACTGAACATCGAAATTGCTGAAGAAGGAGTAGCTAAGGTTCAAATTTTGAACGCTGCAGGCCAAATCATAACAACAGCCGTTTTAAACGGGCCTGTAAACGTATCAAACCTTGTTAAAGGCATCTACACCGTGCGTGTGATTACCAATAACGGAGTTTACATAAACCAGTTTATTAAAGAATAAGGAAGGGGGAAAACATTATAAAAAGACAGGCAGGAGCAAAAGTTCCTGCCTGTTTTTTTGCGAGACATAGCTGGTTGACGCCACATTGGCACTGTATTCGAGCCCTATCTTTCGCCACAAAACACGTCCACTTCGTCGGAGAATAAGTTTCTAAGAACCATTAGAATAATATACCCTGTAAATCAGTTGGATTTTAAAAAAAATGAAATATCTTTGCAAAAGATGAAAAGTCAAACAATATGATTAGACCTACTTTAACAATAGCTATCGGGATATTTGCATTATCGGGCTGTCAGAACTCAACAACCCCAAAAATATCTACATACAAAATCAACGGAAGCAAATTCAACATGGTGTTTGTCGACGGCGGGAGTTTCAAAATGGGAGCTCAAGCGAACGACCCAAACAAGGACAATTTCGACACGCTGGCCTACGACTACGAAGGCCCCGTCCACAAAGTCTCATTAGGAGATTACAGCATCGGTGAGACCGAAGTGACACAAGGCTTGTGGAAAGCCGTTATGAAAGACAGCAGCCAATGGAGTACGGAAAATGGATTAAGCGACAATATGCCCGCCTACTTCATTTCGTTCAACGAGGCACTGCAGTTTATTTCCATTTTAAACGACAGTCTACACGCAACCAACCAACTACCTGCCGACAAGAAATTCTCATTACCAACAGAGGCCCAATGGGAATTTGCGGCCAGAGGTGGAATCTTCGGCAACAACTACAAGCACTCGGGCAGCGATGTTCTAGACGAAGTTGGATGGTACGAAGAGAACTCTGACAACAAGCTACACAATGTTGCTTTGAAGAAACCTAACGAGTTAGGCATTTACGACCTGAGCGGCAACGTATGGGAATGGTGCAACGACTTTAAGGGCGACTATAGCGATTGCAAGCAAAAAGACCCGACCGGGCCCGACAGCGGTTCACTCCACGTACTACGGGGTGGAGGATACCGTTACAACGTCCACGGTTCGCGTAACACCTGCAGAGGCTACAACGTCGCAAACTACAAAGACCGGAATTTGGGTTTCAGGCTGGTCATGAAATAAGCAGATATACACCAACACCAAATAAAAAAGACAACGCTCAACGCGCTGTCTTTTTTCATTTAACACACAATTCTGTTTAGGTCAAAATAATGTAGTTATGTTGTTTCTAGTTTTGCTTTACACACTGCAAATATATAGGTAAGGATAAGAACAGAGGTAAAAAAATAGTATCAAACGAAGGGTAAAAAAATATCAAGTCATTTGACCGAATTTTTGCATCAGGGGCTAAAAAATTGTTATACAGTAAACTTTCTAAAAATATTTCGTAAAAAGGCGTTAAACTTCATAATAAAAAATTATTTTTGTGCTTGCTTTACATATTTCAAACTAAATGCACATTATATGAAGAAATTTTACACTAACACAGCAGCACTTTTGCTTGCTTCATTATGTTCTAACACAGCAAGCGCAGAATTCGCTTTCGATTCCATCCAATACGGAAAGGCTTTGTGGATGACCACGCGTTTTTATGGGGCGCAGCGTTCTGGTTACGGGCCCAACTGGTTGCTGGCTTCCTACGAGCCTACCAACGTTTCACCCGAATACGCCCAATATGCCAGCTATGCGAAAAAAGGTGTTTCGTACATTAAAGACGCCGACCCTTCTGATGGATATGACCTAGTAGGCGGTTGGTGGGACTGCGCTGACTTCGTGAAGTTCGGACAAACTGAATTCTATTCAGCCTACGTCCTGTTACTCGGCTACAGCGAGTTCCCTCAAGGCTACAAAGACTATTACAGCAGCGACTATAACGGATACATCGGCAGTGGCGACTTTACATGGGAAGGCGGCGCTGGTATTCCTAACGGAATTCCAGACATTCTTGACGAGGTAAAATATGCCACAGACTACTTTCTCAAAGCCATCCGCGACGAGAAAAACTTCTACTACCAGATTGGAGAAGGCGGACCAGACCATAAAGTATGGTGTACCTCCGTTTTCAAATCGGCGCTTCCTAAAGAATTGGGCGGTGAATTAGAAGGTTCACGCTCGGTATACAAGCTTTCGAAAAAAGGTACTTCTATGGTCGCTTTCTGCGGTGCTTCTCTGGCTGCGATGTCACGCCTGTACAGGAAATACGATGCTGAATACGCCGACAAATGTTTAGCGAAGGCGAAAGTGTGCTTGCAATTCATATTAGAGAACGACGAGGGTAACACAGGCGCTCCGGGCGGATTTTATGGTGCAAAGCCTAAGTACGAGTCCGACGTATGTGTCTTGTTCACTGAGCTCTACCGTGCAACCGGCGAGGCCTCTTACATTACGAAAATGAACGAAGAAGGTTTTTCAGACTTCGTCTTCAACGACAAGACCTACACCCACTGGTACACGCTCTGCTACAACAACACAGAAGACCTCGCGCACTACGTGATGGGAATGTATGCTGGAGATGTAGACCCAGAACTGGCCGAGAAGTGCAAAGTCCGTTTGGAAGCCATTGTCAACTCCTACAAGCCAAAAAGCGGCTACATTCTCAACGTCAAGAACAACGAATGGGGAATCCTACGCTATCCGGCCAACCAGGCTTTCGTTTACGGCCTATACAACAAGATGATTGGCAACTTATCGACGGTCGATCCTTACGCATTGGCCACCATTGAATACATTATGGGTAACAACAGCAGCAACTACTCGTTCATCACCGGTTTCGGCGACAACTACCCACAATATCCACACTACCGCAACATCTACCTCAACGATTCTAACAACCAAAAGGTCTGCAAGATGAGCCAGCAGCACAGTCAGCTGGGCTATCTGGTTGGTGGTTCGTTAAACCCTTCCACCTACCCCGACGACATCGACAACTATAAAAGCGGGGAAGGAGGCATCGACTATAATGCAGGTCTGGTAGGTGCCCTAGGCTACATCAACTTCATTGTGAACCCATCAACAGATGTAAAGGCAGTCAGCAACGACGACATCCGCTGCCACCTGTATCCAAATCCTACGACCGACTTCATCATGTTGGACGCAAAGGCAACAGGTAAGGCAAACGTCACCATCTACGACGTTGAGGGACGCACTGAAATGCAGACTGTCACTAGCTGGAAAGCCCTGGCTGAAGGTCTCGACATTTCCAAACTTGCAAACGGGCGTCACTTGCTGAAAGTCAGCAGCGAAAGTGGTAGCACTAGCAAAATGTTCATCAAAAGATGATTTTCCACTGATATTTAAGTAAACTTGAAACTGAAAGAAGGCTGGACAGGACAATATCCAGCCTTCTTTTTTTTATAAAAACACGACTATACTCACTCAAAATTCGGAAATATCGCAAAATTCAGTTTCTTTTGTGTTGGATTATGACAAATAAAGAGGAATATCAACAAATATGTGCGCGCAGCACAAACATACCCGTCTACTCGCAACACTGGTGGATGGAGGCGGTATGTTCAGGAAAGGACTGGGACGTAGCTATAGCGCACGACTCTTCGGGAGCCGTTACAGCCACCCTGCCCTACCTGTTCGGGCAGAAATTCGGCCAACGCTACATATTGATGCCACCTCTTACCCAGACCAACGGCATTTGCTACCATTACCCCACCCGGTTTAACGAAAGGGAAAGGTTGTCCTTTGAAAAAAAATGGGCAAAGGAAATTATCAGACAACTCGACAATTTAAAAATAGACCTGTTCGTACAGAATTTCTCACCTGCATTCAGCAACTGGCTACCCTTCTACTGGTCTGGTTACAGACAAACCACACGCTACACCTATATAATAAACGATTTGAAAAACCTGGAAACCGTATATGGCAGTTTCAGCAGTGCGAAAAAACGACAGATAAAGAAGGCGGAAAGGAACAGACTCATTTGCAGGGAAGGGAAGCTGTCGCCGGCTGAATTTTACGATTTCCACAAGCAGTTAATCGAAAAACGGGGCAGCAAAGAAGAGATAGGCAGAGAGCCATTTCTCCAACTGGCCGACGCTGCCTTAAAACGCGGGCAAGGAACAATATTAAGTATAGAGGGGGCCGACGAAAAAACACAGAGCGCATTGTTCTTGGTTTGGGACAACGAGCGAGCCTACTATCTGGTACCGGCGAACGACCGTAACTTCAGCGCGACAGGCGCCGCCTCCTTGTTGGTCTGGGAGGCCATAAAAAAGGCGGGAAGGCACTGCAAGTCATTCGATTTTGAAGGAAGTATGGCCGAAAGCATCGAAAATTCTTACCACCAATTCGGCACGCGCCAGACCCCCTACAGCGAAATCAGCAAAGCCAACAGCATAATAGCCAAACTTTGGCTGAAAATGCAGTGGTAACTTCCTAATTTAACAGTATAAACAAAAAACAAGACATAAAAAAAGGGTACAAAAGCAAAAAAACACTACATTTGCAAATTGTAACGAAATGAAAATATAAATTAAATAAATAGACACTCAAAAAATGCAAAACAAAGGATTTGTCAAGGTTATAGCTACACTTTTAGCCTTGGTATGTATTTACTACCTTTCTTTCAGCATTATTTCGCACAGCTACGAAAGCAAGGCGGAAGCTTATGCGCAAGGAAGCAATGCTAAGTACAGCGCTTTCCTCGACTCTGTCTCAACAGAAAAAGTATGGGGAGGTTATTTCTTCGGTTACAATGTTAAAGACTGCCGCGAGCGAGAGCTCAGTCTCGGTTTGGACTTGAAAGGCGGTATGAACGTTGTAATGGAAGTATCCGTACCAGACGTTTTGAAAGCCCTTGCCGGCAGCCAGAACGAGAAGCCAGAGTTCATTCAATCTATCAAAGATGCCAACGAGGCACAAAAATCAAGCAGCAAACCTTATCTCGAGCTGTTTGTCGAGGCATTGAAGAAGAATGCTCCTAATGCCAGACTGGCCGACTATTTTGCAAACAGCAGCACCAAAGAGAAGATTAAGAGAGACGCCACCGACGAAGCTGTCATCAAGGCGCTTGCCGAAAGCATCGACATCGCCATCGACAACTCGTTCAACGTGCTCCGTAACCGTATCGACCGTTTCGGTGTCATCCAGCCTAACATACAGCGTCTTACAGGTTCTAACCGTGTGCTCATTGAAATGCCGGGTGTAAAGGAACCTGAGCGTGTTCGTAAGTTGCTGCAAGGTTCAGCCAACCTCGAGTTTTGGGAAACCAGCAAGCTGACAGAGGTCATCAATAACATTGTCGCCCTCAACACTGCAATGCGTGGCGAAGTGGCTGGACAGAAATTGAAAGAGAACAACAACGCTGAAACAGAAAAGAAAGTTGCAGCTGAAGATACAGCAAAAGGCGGAAAGAGCGACGACCTACTCGCCCAACTCGGTGCGGGCGACAGCGCTTCTGCTGCCGATGCAGCCAACGCAAAGAAGGCCGAAGAAGAAAATCCTTTGTTTGCTGTACTCCAACTGAACGTAAACCAACAGGGACAGCCATTTGAGAGTCCTGTCATCGGTTACGCCCGTGCAGCCGACACTGCCAAAATCTCGGAATACTTCCGCAAAGGTCACGAAAAAGGTATCATTCCTCACACCCTTCTCGCCAATTGGACAATCAAGCCTATCGGTGATGGTGAAATCTACGCTTTAATAGCACTCCACAACAAGACAGCAAAGGGCAAGGAGCCTAAGCCTGTGTTAACTGGCGACGTCGTTACAAACGCCCAGCCCGACTTTGAACAGAATTCTGTCAGCGCCAGCGTAAGCATGACTATGAACGCAGAAGGTGCCCGCAAATGGGCGAACATCACCCGCGACAACGTAGGCAACTGTGTTGCCATCGTACTCGACGGCTATGTATATTCATATCCACGTGTAAACGGTGAAATTCCTGGCGGCCGCTCTTCTATCACTGGCGATTTCACGCCAGAAGAAGCGAAAGACTTGGCAAACGTGCTTGTATCTGGTAAGATGCCTGCACCTGCCCACATCGTACAAGAAGACATTGTTGGTCCGTCTCTGGGTCAGGAAGCTATCAACAACGGTTTCATTTCGTTCCTGGTAGCCTTCTTCATGATCCTCATCTACATGGTGTTCTACTACGGAAAGACTCCGGGTTTGGTAGCCGACACCGCACTGATAGCGAACGTAGTCCTCATTTTCGGTGTCTTGGCTTCCTTCAAAGCCGTCCTCACACTGCCTGGTATTGCCGGTATTGTGCTGACCTTGGGTATGGCCGTTGACGCGAACGTGTTGATTTACGAGCGTACACGTGAAGAATTAAGAAACGGCAAGGACGTCAAGACCGCTTTGAGCGACGGTTACTCAAACTCATACAGCGCCATCTTCGACTCAAACCTGACCAGTATCCTTACCGGTATCATCTTGTTCTACTTCGGAACAGGTCCGATTAAAGGTTTTGCAACGACCTTGATTATTGGTCTGTTGTCTTCGTTGTTTACCGCACTGCTCATCAGCCGTCTCATCTTCGAGCATCTGTTGAAGACCGAGAAGTTCAACGACTTGACATTCACCACCAACATCACCAAGAACTGGTTCCAGAACGTCAACTACGATTTCATGAAGAACAGTAAGAAGTTCCTTACTATTTCCGGAATCTGCCTTGTTGTGTCTGTCATCTCCCTTCTCACAAACGGTCTGAAGCCAAGTATTGACTTCACTGGTGGCCGTAACTACATTGTACGTTTCGAGAATCCGGTAACCACCGAAGAGATCAAGAGCCTGCTCAGCAACGAGTTCGATGGAGTCAGCGTAGTTACTATCGGTTCATCGAACCAAGTACGTATATCAACCAACTACCGCATCGAAGACGAGGGGAACACGGTTGACGATGAAATTGAGGCTAAACTCTACGAAGGTTTGAAGAGCAAACTGGGTGACAGTGTCACTAAAACACAGTTCGTCCACCGCTACGTAAGAACCAACGAAGGCGTACGCGAGGCTGGTGTAGACGACGACTCTACATTCGGCATCCAGAGTTCGGCAAAAGTAGGTGCAACCATGGCGCACGACATTTTGGAGCATGCTGCTTGGGCAGTTGCATTCGCCCTTATCGGCATCTTCCTCTACCTGTTGCTCCGTTTCCGCGATGTAGCCTTCTCGGTAGGTTCAATCGCCTCTTTGGTACACGACACACTGCTCATCTTCGGAGTATTCTCGCTCTGCTATAAGTTTATGCCGTTCGACATGTCGATCGACCAGTCGTTTGTGGCAGCGATTCTGACAGTGATTGGTTACTCAATCAACGACACGGTGGTCATCTTCGACCGTATCCGCGAATACCGCAAGAGCTATCCGAACCGCAACCAGAGCCAGGTATTCAACGAAGCCCTTGGTTCAACACTGAGCCGTACGTTCAGTACCTCACTGTCATCAGGCATCGTGTTAGTCATCATATTCGCATTCGGTGGTGCAACCATCCGTGGTTTCATCTTCGCAATGTTGCTGGGTATCATCTTCGGTACATACTCTTCTATCTTCATCGCATCACCTATTGCCCGCTTCATCTTGGGCAAGAAGGCTGAAAAATCAACAAAGGAAATCGCACTCGATGAGATGAAAGCAGCACAAGAGAAAGCCGCTGCAGAAAAAGCCGCTGCAGAAGCCAAGAAAAACGAGATTTCTAACATTTAATCAAAGCGCAGACAAACTAACGTTTGAACTATAGGATAAGCCCGGACTCGACGAGTTCGGGCTTATTTGTTTTGGTAGTTTGATACAAACAAGGGCAGATTTGAGTATTTTTGCACTATAATTTTGAATCAACGCATGAAAAAATTAAGCTATGCCATAATAGGGACGGGGGCCATAGGAGGCTATTACGGAGGTCGTTTAGCCTTTTCCGGACAAGATGTCCACTTCCTCTACCACAGCGAATACGACTACGTCAAAGCAAACGGATTGGATGTGAAGTCGGTCAACGGCGACTTCCACCTCAACAACATGCAGGTATACAACAATACAGCGAGCATGCCTAAATGCGATGTCGCTCTGGTCTGTTTAAAAGCCACCCAGAACGACAAGCTACCACAGTTGCTGACCCCTATCTTAAAAGAAAAATCCACCATCATACTCATTCAGAACGGACTTGGATACGAGCAAGAACTTGCCAAACTTTTTCCGACACAAGCCATCGCTGGAGGTATGGCGTTCATCTGCACTTCGCGCGTCAGTCCCGGGCACATTGTACACGCTGACTATGGAGCTCTGACCACCGCCTATCTGGGAAACAAGTATGATGTGGAAACAGCCGAACAGATAAAGGCAGACTTTACCGGAGCGGGGGTTCCCTACACCCAAGGGGATGACTTGAACCTGTTCCGCTGGCGGAAACTGGTCTGGAACATACCCTACAACGGACTTACTGTTGCTTTGCGGACCACGACCGACAAATTGATGCAGGACCCGGCTGCGCGCCAGCTCATCACCGACCTGATGATTGAAACTGTGGAAGGGGCAAGGGCCTGCGGTGCCAACATTAAAGACGACTTCGTGCAGAAAATGCTTGACAACACCGACAAAATGGAGCCCTACGCACCAAGCATGCGACTCGACTACGACAACCACCGCCGGATGGAAATTCAAGCCATATACAGCAATCCGATTAAGATGGCAAAGGCCGCTGGCGTACATATGCATAAGGTAGAAATGCTGGAGCAGCAACTCCGATTCATAGAACAGCACGACAACAACGCCAAATGAACGTAAAAACAGCCGTTTTTTTGACGCTAAATGTTTATCTTTGTAGAAACAAACAACATTGGTAATGAGAATCATCGCAACCCTTATCGCTCTTTTTGCGACATGCATGGCAAGCGTATACGCCGACAACATCTTCTCTGACTTGAAAACGCCCAAGGAAGGTCAGGGCGAAGTGGTTGTTTCACAACCAGCCGCTGTCGGCAGACTTTTAGACAAGAAGAAGGAAGCCTGGAGCAACAAGAAACAGCTGACCTTTTCGGGTTACCGCGTGCAGGTTTATATGGGAAACCACCAGAAACAGTCGAAAGACGAAGCTTCGCAACGCGAGGCCAGCATCAAGTCACGCCACCCTGAACTTACCACCTACCTTACGTTCTCATCGCCTTTCTGGCGTTTGAGGGTGGGCGACTTCAGAACCCATGCCGATGCACTGATTTTGGCTAACAAGTTGAAAAGCGAATTCTTTAAATGGGAAGGCGACATTTATATTGTACGCGACAACGAAGTGTTTAATACTGATTTTGAGAAGAATGACCACTAAATTTATAAAAACGGCAGGACTCCTGCTATTACTTGGCATCGGACAAGAAGCGCTGTGTGCCAACGCCGAATCGCCAGCAACGTTCACCGAGACGAGAACAATGCCATTGTTAATGGCAGAAGATGAGCCAGAACCGACCGCATTGTTCAATACGCTTTCGGCGCGTCACACCCAAATAGAAGAGTTCGACTATGCCATTGCGTTGCCAAATACTGGCTACGTGCAAAGCCATACTCCTTTTTTCAACACCATCTTCAAGAATGAAGTAGACAATGCAACCATTGCTGTCAGCCAACACGGAATTTCTGCCGTTTCGGCCTTACAGTTGAGAATGAATAACTACAAGTGGACCGACTTCAACATTAACGGGATAAAGGCTGTACTGAGGAAAAGCAAGGACGAGAACGGGCGTTACAAGCAGGAATTGGAGCTCAAGACCAACCTGCCAATGTTCATAACAGCAGAATGCAACGCGACAGACACCATCAACATCAACAAACTGGAACGCTGCTTACTTTCCATTGTTTACTCGGGTCCGCAACAAAAAGAAAAAGACACCTACTCCACCTCACTGTTCAGCATCAGCAACGGTGGTTATAAAGTGCAGAATTCGGGCTTAATGCTTTCCATCTTTACGAAAAGCGGCGACTTTGAGAATGAGAAGGCAAGCAACGAGAAAGACTACTTCCAACTAGCTACCACAAAACTCGACGTGAAAAAAGACGCAAAGAAAGAGGCTCGGGAACTGGTTGAGGGTATTTTAGAGAAAGACAGCAAGATTGTCGGCAGCAAAAAAATCAGTATCAATGGTAAAAAAGGATTCGATTACGACATAATCTCCACCGACGAGGGGGGTAAAGTAACCGGGAAATCGTATGCTACCGTCATCTACAACGCAGGACGCGTTTATCTATTCATAGCGAGTGCGAACAAAAACATTGACGAAAAATTAGAGTTCTTCAAAAATATAGCTCAAACCCTAAAAATTAAGTAAGGAATGGCAGACGACCTACAAATGAAACCTTGGGACAGGGTAAAATACCCCAAAGAGGAGACGACAGAAGCCTTGAAACCCTTTATAAGGGAGACCATCAGCCTTTTGGGTGAAGATGTTGAAAGAGAAGGTCTTATTAAAACTCCTGAACGTGTGGCGAAGTCGTTGCAATACTTGACTTACGGCTATAAAATAGATCCGAAAGATGTGCTGAAATCGGCCATATTCAACGAAGACTACAACCAGATGGTCATCGTAAAAGACATTGACTTCTTCTCGCTCTGCGAGCACCACATACTGCCTTTTTTCGGAAAGGCACACGTGGCCTACATTCCGCAAGGGAAAATCACCGGTCTAAGCAAGATTGCCCGCGTAGTGGAGATTCTTTCAAGACGTCTACAGATTCAGGAACGCCTTACCACCCAGATAAAAGAATGCATCGACGAAGTGCTGCAACCACAGGGCGTAATGGTAGTTTTGGAAGCGCAACACATGTGCATGCAGATGCGCGGCATTGAAAAGATGCACAGTGTGACTACCACCAGCGACTTTACAGGTGTTTTTAACAGCAAAGCCACCCGCGACGAGTTTATGAACCTCATCGCCAACAAATAAAGGAGACTATATAAATCCAAAAGCGTGCCCGCAAAGCACGCTTTTTTCTTTAAAATTGGAAGTAAATCGAATCAGGACCCTCAACCGTTTCTTTTCTCTTATTTCCTATCAAGCGCTTGCATTCGTCAATATAAATGTCAATATCGTCTTTACTATACTCATCAGACAAATAAATTTGAAGCGCAGTAAAAGCATTCGCTTTTGTGGTAGAATTATAAGCATAACGTTCAAACATCATTTCCGAAACAAACGTCTGCGTAATAAAAACAAAGAGCATAGAGACATAGGGAGGCAAGTCTTTCTCTTTGAAAGTTCCTTTCTCTAATTCATCAGGCGAAAGACCAAGCACAACCAAAAGAGAATCTACATAGCAACCTCGCTTATATCTATTATTATAAAGCAATCCTACATGATTCACAAAATCTTTCTTGTTTTGCCTTACCTCTGGTTTCGCCAATATAGTATCTAACTTATAGGCTTGCAAATAGGCATAAAGAATCATGCTGTCTTTCAAACTGGTCTGTTCCGGCACTTTTGCTGCATTCGCAGCAGAAACACCGAGAAAAAGAGCAAGAAGTATATATTTGACACTAGAAATCATAAAGGTTGGATGAAATAGCCGTATTCCAAAATAAAAAGCAGGATTAAATCCTGCTTCATTAATTATAATTCGTATCTGTCTACAAGAAAGTAGGCGTAGCGTATGCCCTTACATCATCGACCGTTATAGTGGTTCCACAAAGAATAATCAGGCGTTCAACAACGTTGTGGAGTTCCCTTATATTACCAGTCCACTTATATTTCTTCAACTCCTCGATAGCGTCGTCGTTAAAAGACCTCACAGGGACTCCCTGTTCACCACAGATATTCTCACTGAAAAAGTTAACCAGCAGAGGAATATCCTCGGTACGTTCGCGCAGAGGCGGCACATGGATAGGGATAACACTGAGCCTGTGGTACAAGTCCTCGCGGAAATTACCATTTTCAATTTCCTTCTTCAGGTCCTTGTTGGTAGCGGCAAGCACACGCACATTCACCTTAATGGCCTTATCGCCGCCCACACGTGTTATTTCACTTTCTTGCAGGGCACGGAGCACTTTAGTCTGTGCAGAAAGGCTCATATCGCCAATTTCGTCAAGGAAGAGGGTTCCTCCGTCAGCCTGTTCGAATTTCCCGATATGCTGTTTAAGAGCAGAAGTGAACGAGCCCTTCTCATGTCCGAACAACTCGCTCTCAATCAGTTCAGGCGGAATAGCCGCACAATTGACCTCCACGAAAGGTCCTTTGTTACGGTTGCTTAACTCGAACAGTTGGCGAGCCACCACCTCTTTACCCGTACCGTTCTCTCCAGTAATGAGCACACGGGCATCGGTAGGTGCCACACGCTCGATAATCTCACGCAAATGGTTAATAGCAGGCGACTCACCCACCATTTTATTCGTCTTGGCCACCTGTTTTTTCAAAACCTTGGTTTCAACCACCAGGCTGCTGTGCTGCAAAGCATTACGTGCACAAACGACCAGACGGTTCAAATCAAAAGGCTTTTCCAGATAGTCGAAAGCACCCTTTTTCAGGCACTCGACAGCCGTTTCTATATTACCATGGCCCGAAATCATCACAACCGACACTTCGGGATAAAGTTCCTTTATTTTTTCAAGCACCTCAATACCGTCAATGCCCTCCATTTTAATATCGGAGAACACCAGGTCAAATTTTTCATTCTTCAGGCAGTCTAAACCTTTGAAACCATCCTCAGCGCAAGTCACCTTATGCTGTTCCAGCTCCAAAGCCTCCTTCATAACATTGCGGATGCTTCGTTCGTCGTCTATTACTAAAATCTTAGCCATATTAGCAATTGCTGTAGTTTATAGTATATTATGAGTTTTTTACTATTTAATGAGGGAAGTAATCGGATACTTCGAATTAGTGTAATCGGCAAGCATAGCCTTCACACTTCCCACCTTGATTTTCGCTTCAATAAGCAAAGGCACATGGTTCATATCGTCGCTGACATAAATAACCATATCGTCTTCTTTTTTGAACAAATCGCCGGTTATAAGTTTAGGCACGAACTTCAGCGCCTTATACTTTTTCCCGTTTTTCAGCTTAACCGTAGTTTTTCCCTTAAAGGTTAGACCGAGGTTGTAAATGTCGTCATCGAACAGCATATTGAAAGGAACCGTTTGGTTCACAGCCAACTTGTCGGTATTCAGGTTACGGAAATTATAGCAACTGAAAATCAAGTCATTTGTACTTTTATCCAGCTTTATATGCTTGTCTTCAAACTTTCTGCGTTTGTAGCGGTGCATATGTGCGTCAACTTCGTTCGCCTTTTCTGTATAGGTGTACGAGAGAGCGGCGAAATAGCTGTCTTCGTGCTTTGCCTCACGGTAGAACACAGGGCGCATTGTAGCCGGATTGACATACGATTCGAACGAGTCGCGGATACAGTACATCTTGTCGAATGTTGACGTGGTTGTTCCAGCAACAAGTAAGCCCAACACTTTTTCTTTATTGTATGTGCGTTCCTGAGCTTTAAACACCACATCGCCGGCATGAATCCACACGAAACCTAAATTATAATAAAGGTTAAAGGTGGCTTTTTCTCCAACTTTGAAAACCGGTTCGGTATAAAACTCAGCGCCAGCGGCCCAGCCAACCAGGCGGGTTAAAGCCAGCAATATGATAAGAACTATTTTTTTCATAACTCATCCAATTTCGTTGTACATTACAACAAAGTACAAATAGAGTGCCAAAACAGCAATTCAGGCCCTAAAGCATTATTCGTGCGTTACATACTTCAGCAACCGGCTGGTTCGCAAGCTTTTATACCAAGGGAGGTCTTTATCGAAAGACAACCAGATAAACAAAGGTTTGCCCACGACATGGTCCTCCGGCACAAAGCCCCAATAGCGTGAATCGGCAGAATTATGTCTGTTGTCGCCCATCATCCAATAATAATCCATCTTGAATGTATAGGTATCCGACTTGACGTCATTAATATAGATATCGTCTCCAACGACACGCAGTTTGTTGCCTTCGTAAGCCACAATACAGCGTTCGTAAAGAGGCAGGTTTGCAGGTGTGAGTTTCAGCGTTTCCCCCTTTTTCGGTATATAGATGGGTCCGTAATTGTCGCGAGACCAACGGGTTTCCGCCTTCAACGGATAAAGGTCGCCCTCGTTGTCAAAAACCGTATTATCGTCCTTCACCACTTTTTTCACATCGTTATTGTTGTCAAGTTGCGCTTTCATTTCCGCAGTAAGCGGCAAGAAGAAAACGTAGTCGGTAGAGGCGGCACCCAAACGCTCGAACGCGGCTTTGGTTGAGAACATTTCATTCCCCATCGAACCATCGTTGTAAGGAATAAAGCGTTGATCGTCGAGGCTGACACCCAACTGGGAAAGATATTGTTGCGAGAAAGGGACTTTCGAAACTACGTAATAATTAAATTCGGTGTTCTTCGGATTGGCAATAGGCGTTCCATTTATAAACACATTGCCTTCCTTTATTTCCAATGTCTCACCCGGTAGACCTATGCAGCGTTTCACATAATTTTCACGCCGGTCGACAGGCCGCGTAATAACATCGCCAAACTCTTCTTTTCCAAATGTAGTATGCAGACGGTTGCGTCCAATTGCGGAAATGGAGTCAATACGCTTCGAATAAGGCATTTCACGGAGGCGCGCAATTGTTACAGAGTCTCTCTGAATGGATTTCAGTCCCAATTGGTAACAGATGGAATAATAATCCGGATTCTCAACCTTGCGGCATACAGTATCGCCAGCAGGGAAATTGAAGACAACCACATCGTAACGCTCCACTTGGCCAAAGCCCGTCAGCCTGCGGTACTTCCATGCGGGAAAATCGAGGTACGACTTTGTATTGACAAGCGGTAACGTATTCTGTACCAACGGGAACGAAAGAGGAGTCATAGGCACACGGGGACCATAACTCAACTTACTGACAAACAGGTAATCGCCAACCAGCAACGACTTCTCCATAGAGGAAGAAGGTATTTTATAGTGCTGGAACAAATAAATATGTATAAGGTAGACAGCCACCAATGCGAATACAATAGCATCCACCCAACCGGCCACAAACCGGATTGTAGGATTTTTACTTTCCTTCCACCTGCCCCAGTTCACATACTTTGTAATGTATAGGTCGAAGAAGAACAAGACGAAAAGTAGAATCCAAAAATGTCCCATCCACACCGACAAAACGACACACAGAAGGGCACAGACTATAAATTTGGCCTTTCCAAGTGTAGTAGAAGCCTTCAAACGTTGTGAGAAAGAGAGAACAGCAGGCTGTTCCGACGTAAGTTTTTCAGTCATTGCAACCAAGGGGGTTTACTTTAAGAAATCAAGCATATCAGACATGCCTAAGAAACCTTTTTTTCCAGCAGTATACTCAGCAGCGAGAACAGCGCCAAGGGCAAAACCCTCTCGGCTTTTCGCATTATGGTCGATAGTAATGATATCGGCCTCGCTCTCATACACAATAGTGTGTATGCCGGGAACTTCGCCACGGCGGATAGAACTTACTGGCATTTCGTCGGCCTTGCAGTTTTCAGTTCCAGACACAGAGCCATCGGGAGCGGTAAAGGTACCCTTCACCCATTTCTTCTTGCGGTCGAGGTTTTCCACAACCCCCTCAGCCAAAGTAATAGCCGTACCACTCGGCCAGTCGAGTTTATGGATGTGGTGCACCTCGCTCATCTTCACATCGTAATTGGTGAAGCCGTTCATTATTTTAGCCAGGTACTTGCTGACAGCATTAAAGATATTCACGCCAATGCTGTAGTTCGACGACCAGAACAATGTGCCGTTGCTGGCTGCCATATCTTTCTTCACATCCTCCATCTGGTCAGCCCAACCTGTGGTGCCACACACAACAGGCACTCCAGCAGCAAAGCACTTGCGAATGTTTGTAGGAGCAACTTTAGGAATCGAGAACTCGATGGCGACATCGGCACTTTTGAAAGCAGCCGATTCAAAATCTTGCTGATTGTCGATATCAATGATAGAGACAATTTCATGTCCGCGCGATTTGGCTATGCCTTCGATGATTTTACCCATCTTCCCATAACCTACAAGTGCTATCTTCATAATCTATTTTATTTTCAATTTTATTTCAATCTACAAATATACATAAAATATCGTCTATTCACCTTAATTTAAACGGCCAATGCTGAAAAAAAGAACAAAAAAAGCCGGGAAACAGATGTCTCCCGGCCGACTTTTGCCTATTGTCAGTTTATTTCTTTTCGTATACCAAAGTGTAAGCGATATACTTTTTAGACTTCACAGTGTTATTAATCAAGTTACCAAATTGTTCTCCGAACTCGTATGCGCCAGAAAGATCCATATCATCGGAATTAAACTTAGTTGTCATAGTCAAATTAAGGATGAGTTGACTACCTAACTTTGAAATCTCACACTGTGTAAAAGTTGTCGTCATTGGACCTGATGCCGCACCCAATTCTTCGTTAAGTAACTTGGTGACGTCAAAATCCTTCTCAAGAGTAAAATCTTTTTCAACTTTAGACTCTACAGTTCCATTTTCATCCCATTCAGTCTTGTTAAGAAGAACTTTGTATGAGCAAGAGAACTGTCTGCCATTTATGCTATAATTACCATTTGACTTGATTCCACTAGCCAAAACCTCTGCAGTGCCGTCGCTATTAAAGGTAAAGGCTTCTGGAATAATACCATCACCTTGGGAACCTTCAATTACAGATGGACCTTTAATACTATTCATTTCCGCAAAAGCGCTGGACTTCGCTTTATTAAGCACCCAAGTGTTACCCGAGACTTCTTGTGCGGAAGTTGGATTACCCACAAGTACAGGAGACAAGTATGAATTATCATCATCGTCATCACTGCTACAAGCCACAAGGTTCAGGGAACAGATAGCAGCAACCAGAATAGTTTTTAATAAAACAGAAATTTGTTCATATCACTATAAATTAAAAGTTAGAAATTTCCTTTGAAGATGTGTAAAGTTAAGCAAACTCTACAGAATGAGAAACCTATTTATCCAAATCCTTCAACATTTTTTCAATCGTTGCGTTAGTGGTGAAGAGTTTTTCTTTGCATGCCTTTATTAGCTTTGCGGCTTCTTCTACTTGCGAAGCCAACTGGTCGACATCCATCTCACCATTTTCTATTTTTTCGACAATACTTTCCAGCCGTTCAACCGACTCGTTATAGCTGAGATCCTTTTCAACTGTTTTCTTTGTTGCCATATTTATCAATACTTTTATTCTACAATACTAGTCCGCCTACCATCGGCAAAAACAGTCTCCACCCTTTCCCCCTTCTCCAAACAGCTGGCAGAGCGCACGATTTTTCCGTTTTTCAAAGTAAGGGTATAGCCTTTTTCCAGTAATTTTTGTGGAGAGAGCAAATCCACCTTTTGGGCCAATAGTTCCACTTTCGCTTGTTGCAAGCCCACCAACGAACGGCTGGCTTGAGACAATCTTGGAATCAAAGTTCCTATATGCGATTCGGCCGAATGTGCAGCCAGACGGACAACCGACTTCAAATCAGCCATCTTATTATGCAGTCTGTTTTCGGCTCCTTTACACTCGTTCGCCACAGCCACACGCAAGGCAGCGCATAAGTTTGTCAGCAACGTCTTTTCAGCGGACAGCTTCAGCGGCACAGTTTTAGCCAGCACCAAATGGGCCGACGCCAACCTGTTTTTCTCGTCTTGTAAAAGCTGGCGGGTCTCACTATCGAGCAGAAGCGCCAATTCTTCTAAACGGGCATAAGCCTGTTCCATACATTCCACCAGCATCGCACCCACTGCTGTTGGTGTCTTGCAACGCCGCCAGGCGACCATATCGACCACACACGTGTCACGTTCATGACCAACACCCGACACAATGGGCAAAGGGAATTGCGCACAACACGAGGCAAGGTCGTAGTCGTCAAATGCGAGCATATCGGCCGATGCGCCACCACCCCGCACAATAACCACCACATCGAACAGGTCGGAATGTGCATACACCTCATCGAGGGCCGACATTATAGAAGCCGGAGCGCCATCGCCCTGCATGACAGCCGGAAATAGGTGCCAGTAAAATTTGAAATGCCGTGCGTTGTTTTCCAGTTGGTTGACAAAATCGCCAAAGCCCGCTGCCGTTTCCGACGAGATAACGGCCACCCTCTGCGGCAAGGAAGGGAACTGCAGTTCGCGGTTCATATCCCACACGCCATCGGCTTTAAGCTTGTCGATCACCTCCTGCCGCCGACGGGCCATATCGCCTAACGTGAAAGTAGGGTCAATGTCCGAAATAATCAGCGAAAAGCCAAACGCCTCATGAAAATTGGGCGAGACCCTCACCAAAACAGTCATGCCGCGTTGCAGCGGTTGTCTGGTTACCGACTCGAACATCGGAGCGACCATATTATAAAGGTTCGCCCAAATAATAGCCGAAACCTTCGCACAGACATTCATTTTTCCAGACTCTTCCTTTTCAACCAGCGTCAGATAGCAATGGCCGGAACCGTTAACCCTCAGTTCGCTAATCTCGGCACGTACCCATACGTCAGCCTCCACATGGTTGGCAACCGCCGCACGCACCGAAGCCAGGTAGTCTTTAAGCGAGACAAAGTCCATTGGCCTATGGTTATTGTTTTGCACGCGAGCCGTTCAAGCGTTTGTCAAGTTCGTCGTACTTTCCAGCATCAATAACCTTTTGGTTTTCGTCGAATTGTGCGCTGCTTTGTTTTCGTTTTTGTTTTTCGTCGTTAGCGATTCCGCCTGTGTACGAAGTACCATCTATCTTTTTCCCCGTCTCGTCATAGACTTCCCAGTCGCCGCTTCTTTTGCCGTTTTTAAACTGGCCGGCCTCCACCGGATTGGCATTACCCTCATAAAGGCGGTAGGGCCCATCCATAACGCCATTTTTATAGGTGGTAGTAGAGTAAAGTTTTCCGTTCTCCAAATATTTCTTTTGCACACCGTTAGCAAGTCCGTTCACATAAGGGGTTTCTTCAATGACAGCCCCTTTCGCGTAGCTTTTGGCAACACCGTGACGCTGTCCGTTCAGATAAATTTCAGTCATAACGAGTTCACCGGCAGAAAAGTACTTCCACTCACCCACCTTCACCTTGCCGTCGAAATGTCCGACTGTCGAAACAGTCTGTCCGTCGGGGTCATAAAAAGTCACGTCGGAAGTGTTACCCGCATCGTAGACCTGCACACTCTGCAATTTTCCGGTTTCATAATAGCGGAAGAAAGTGCCCGTTGGCTTGTCGTCAACAAAATGCCCCTTGTATTGTACATGGCCATTTTGGTAGGTTTTCACCCATTCGCCTTGTTTGCGGCCTTTTTTATCGGTTTTGTTGAGGTCTGCAGCCATAACGCCCGCAGCAATCGAGCAGGCAGCAAGAAGTAAAAGGATCTGTCTCATAATAAAAACGGTTTTATTTTAGCACAATAAAAACCATGCCAAACAAAAAATTAGAATAAGCAAAATTAGCAAAAAAAGAGGGTGCAACTATCATTTACAGACAAATATTGGCTTCCATCCACACCACACTGGGCCGTTTCTCTTTAACTTTAGAAAGAAAAGGGAAACACAAAAAAACAAACAAAAGTGCGATTTTTAACGAAAAGGAGGCACTATTCCATTTCTTTTTATATATTTGCAAGATATAAAACACTCCAAAAATCTTATGAAAAAGATACTTCTATTAATTTCTGCAATAAGCGCAATACTGCTGAGTTCGTGTAGCGACGATGGCGACAGCACATATTCATACACCTTCGTCACTGTAGGTGGACAATGGCAAATGCATGTTACCGCCCACGATGGCGTTTCAGACTCTATTATTTATAGTCCACAGCGTATGGTGAATATGACGTGGTCTGACATGACCTACGACAGCATTACCAAGGTTACCACCATCAACAGCCAAGTTACCATTGGCAATGGCGTTTGGAGGCTTACTTCGCTCATTAGCGGCGACGGCGTCGGTAACTATACAATGCTCGACAGCAGTTACGCAACTTACACCTATACCACAAAGCCAAACAGTCACGACTCTCTGACTATTATCAACTACGCTTTGACGGGTACTATTGGCTGGGTCAACAGCAACAACCGTTATGGAGACCTCAACCTCGACGCTACGGCTATAAACGCTGCTGGCGAGGCTGTAAAATTCAGCGGCATCGTAAAATCGGCTTTGGCGATAAAGCCTGAACCTGTTGTTGCCACTACTGAACAATAAGTTTATTCCGACTTATAATTAAAGAGGGTATATCTTGACGGTATGCCCTCTTTTATTATTTGCGACGCCCTTTTATGGGAACAAAGCCGAAGGGGCACGCGCCTCCTGTGCAGGATGATTTGACGTTTGAAAATGGTTATGCCCGATGGCACGACATGAAATGTCCACACACAGGGTTCGGAAGATACAGCAAGTTGGTGTTTTCTAGAAACGCAACAGGTGCTGTTACGGACCCTTTGTGAAGGCAAAAGAGCACATAAACCACTTTTTCGGGCAAGAGGCAAACTGCGGAAGTTTTTCACTTCCGAAGCCATTCAAACACCACTTTTCCCCTCTGGCAACATACGTTTTCCAAAAGAGTGTACCAGCCTGCAAAAAGATTCAAGGAAATGGTTGGCTAATAAAAAAAGTTCTTTCAACACTAAAAAAAAAGCATCGAATATTGTGGATTTTTTCGGCGATTAAACCACACAAAAGAAAACCAAATATTTAATTGTCAAAGCTGTAGAATAACCAGACTATTCAAAAAAGTGCACATCAGGCACATTAGCAGGAATGTCAGGTCACGCAGAAAACATCCACATCTTTTTTTAATAACTCCACACAAAAAATCAGGAATAGGGCTAATATTGCAGTGTGAGAAACGAGAAGTGACTCACTACCAAATTTGACCCTATTATATAAATATACTATATCCATTGAGATTCTTTGTTGTGAAACAAAGTTTCTTTTTCCCTGAAAAGGGATAAAAATCCGGAGCAGACAGTTCCGGATTTTTTGTTGTAATTTTGTAAGACAGAAAACAGAGGAGAGACAAATAGTGAAATTCAAGTACAGTTACCAAACCTACCGTTCCCATTACAAAAAAACGCTGCTATTGGCACTACCCATCATGTTGTCGCAGCTAGGCAATGCGATTGTAATGTTGAGCGACACGCTAATGGTAGGCCGTTTAGGCAAGAACGAATTAGCCGCCGTTGCATTCGGTAACGCCATATTCATTGTTGGTTTTGTCTTAATACAGGGCATCACCTTCGGTTCAACGCCCCTCATCGGCTCCAGTTTCGCAGCCGGCCGCCACCGTTACGCCAGCGAACAGTTTGCCAACTCGCTGTTGGTCGACGTCCTCGCATCGGCCGCTGTAGGCAGCATCATGTGGTTTTTCAGCTATGCGATGCCACACCTGGGGCAAGACGAGGCTGTTTGGCGACTGGCCATTCCCTACTACCAGGTAATGGTGGTTTCGCTAATACCCTATGTGGTATTTTTAGCGTTCAAGCAATACCTCGAAGGTTTGGGCAACACGCGCTACTCGATGAACATAACCCTTGCGTGTTGTCTGCTTAACGTAGTATTGAACTACCTTTTAATATTCGGCAAATGCGGTTTCCCTAACTTAGGCGTATTAGGGGCGGGTATAGCCACCCTGATAGCACGTTTGGCAATGCCCGTCAGCTACCTTCTGCTGTTCCGTTACAAGAGCAATTTATGGCGTCACTTCTTCTTTTTCAAGCTAAACACGCTCAAATGGAAAGAAATGAAGAAGCTGGGTGCCGTAGGCCTGCCCATTGGTGGGCAAATGTTTATCGAATGCCTCGCTTTCAGTTGCAGTGCCATTATGGCCGGCTGGTTTGGAGCCGCAGCCCTGGCTGGGCACGAGATTGCCATGAACATGTCGAGCCTGACTTTTATGATGGTGACCGGCATATCGTCGGGCACGACCATCTGCGTGGCGCACCAAAAAGGCATGGGGAACAAGAAAGGTGTCAAGAAGGCCGGGAATGCCGCCCTGCAACTCGGTTTTTGTTACAGCTGCTGTTGCGCACTTATGCTGGCTATGGGGCACAACCTCATACCTTCGCTATTTACGGCCGACGCCGAGGTGATAGAAACTGCATCGGTGTTGCTACTGTTTGCCGCCGTTTACCAAATATCTGACGGAATGCAGGCGGTCAGCATCGGAGCCCTGCGGGGCATAGCCGACGTCAAGGTTCCTATGTACATCTGTACGTTCTGCTATCTGGTGTTAAACCTTCCGTTCAGTTACCTTGTCGCCGTGAAGTTTGGTATGGGGATAAGCGGAATATGGTTGGGCTTCATTATCGGACTGGGTACCGTAGCCGCCATTATGATAACAAGATGGAAAATGAAGACAAAGAGTTGATCTCCTTTCCGAAAGATTTGTTTTATCAATAAATCCACTATCTTTGTATATCTAAAATCTATTCATTAACAAATCACTTGCAAAATGGAGAACAATACTGCAGAAGACATGGTTTTCAACGAACCACAGACCGACCTGTTTGGCAACAAAGACGTACTAATTGTAACAGAAGAGACAAAAGACTGCCTGATTGGCACCACAAAATGGGTGAAATTTCTGGCTGTATTAACCTGCATTCTTTTAGCCATCAGCCTGTTATTCGGTTTGAGTATGGCCTACGGCCTTACATCTTCACTTTCAGCGCTAGAAGCCATGGGTAGTTCATTGGGGAGTTCAGCTGTTTATGGAGGTACTTCCATTATTTTCACCTTCGGGTTAATGGCTCTCTTTATACTGTATCCGACACTTAGAATGTTTAAATACTCCAGCAAGACAAGGGCTGCTGTTGCCAACGACGATGACGACACGCTTGCCGAGGGTTTTGAAGAAATGCGCAAGCTTTTCAAATATATCGGATGGATAACTGCCCTTTGCCTTATGTTCGTAGGAGTGATTTTAATCTTCGGCATCATCACTGCCGTTACCACAATGCATTGGTTTTAAACTAAAAAAACAGACCGTATGGATAAAGAACTTGCAGTCGACAACGTATTCCTCGAAAAAGACGGACACGCCAACGACTCTAAAAAAGGACTCATTATAAACGACAAGGCAAAAGAGAGTTTGCTGAGTACTACAAAATGGATTAAATTTCTAGCCATCACAGAGAGTATTTCCATAGGCTTCACATTTCTCTCTGGTATTATTTCAGCAATTACGAGTAATTTTTACGGCATAATAGGCGGAATTTTCTATATTGTTATATCGGCCATAATGCTATACCCAACTCTCAAAATGTTCAGGCATTGCAGTAAAACAAGGGCCGCGTTGTTGAGCAACGACGAGCACGAACTTCACGCCGGCATGCAGGAACTCCGCAGACTGTTCAAATTTTATGGCATTCTGTGCATCATCTACATTGCAGTCGCTTTCATTGGTTTCGTCGTAATAGCAAGTGTAGGAATCAACAGCTTCTTATCTGCTATAGAATAATAAGTTGCGAATAAGACAAGGGCGCATCTGCTGCGCCCTTTATTTGTTTTGCACCATTAATAATTGTTAGAAATTGAGGGTCAGTTCAACCGGGCAATGGTCAGAACCCAAAATCTCATTATGGATTTCCGCCCCGACCAGTTTGTCATCAATCGACTTCGAGGAAAGGAAATAGTCGATACGCCACCCCGTATTCTTCTCACGAGCCCTGAAGCGGTAGCTCCACCAACTGTAGGCATCCTTTAAATTGGGATGGAAGAAACGGAAGGTGTCGGTAAACCCGCTATTCAACAAATTGGTCATTTTTTCTCTTTCCTCATCGGTAAAGCCAGCGTTTCTGCGATTTGTTTTCGGATTTTTCAGGTCAATCTCCTGGTGTGCCACGTTCATATCACCACATACAACCACCGGTTTCCTCTCTTCCAACTTTTTCAGGAAAACCTTAAAATCGTCTTCCCACCTCATCCGGTAGTCCAACCGGCGCAACTCTTCCTGCGAGTTAGGCGTATAGACAGTAACCAGATAGAACTGTTCCAGTTCGAGAGTTATAACGCGCCCCTCGTGGTCGTGCTCGTCCACCCCCATCCCGTAAGAAACGCTTAACGGATGGTGTTTGGTGAAGATGGCAGTACCTGAGTAGCCCTTCTTTTCCGCATAATTCCAATACGACTCATATCCAGGGAAAGCAAGGTCTAACTGTCCGGCCTGCATTTTTGTTTCCTGCAGGCAGAAAAAGTCGGCATCGAGTTGTTGGAACGATTTTTCAAAATCCTTGCCCATACAGGCCCGGAGTCCGTTCACATTCCAAGATATTAGTTTCAACATAAATCAAACTATTTAAATACGACACAAATATAGAGATAATGGTCCAAGAAAAACATCTATCTGAAAAAAAACGCTGATTAAAGGGTTTGGGCAAAATATAAAGACTAACTTTGTAATTTGATTTAGAGTGGGAAAAGAAAAGATGATAAAGGGTATCATTACAAAGACGACACGCACATGGATTAAGCTGTTCCATTGGTGCCAGACGCATATCAGCGACAAGCAGTTGGTCATATTCCTGTCTATTTTAGTAGGAATAGGCTGTGCCATAGCCGCAGCCATCTTGAAGTCGATAGTCGAGGCGCTCCACCACTGGGTGAACACCGCCTTCAGTGCGGGTAATTTGAACTACCTTTTTCTAGCAACCCCAATAGTCGGCATCATCTTAGCCAGTTCGTTTGTCAAGTACGTGGTAAAAGACGACATCAGCCATGGTGTCACAAAAATCATGTACGCCATTTCACGCAACAAGGCCATAATAAAGGCCCACAACATGTGGTCGTCGGTAGTAGCCAGTTCCCTCACCATCGGCTTCGGTGGTTCGGTCGGAGCAGAGGCCCCCATAGTACTGACGGGGTCAGCCATAGGTTCGAACTTAGGCAAGATGTTCCGCCTAGACCAAAAAAAACTGATGCTGCTGGTTGGCTGTGGTGCCACAGGAGCAGTTGCGGGCATCTTTAAGGCGCCCATCACAGGTGTACTGTTTACCCTTGAAGTATTGATGCTTGACCTGACAATGGCCTCCATTGTGCCGCTCATCGTCACCGCCATTACCGCCACGGTCATCACCTTCTTCATATCGGGCACCGAAAGCCAGTTCGCATTCGACACAACAGTAAGCATTATACCCAAAAACATACCCTATTACGTACTGGAAGGTATTGTGTGCGGTTTTGTATCGCTCTACTTTGTAAGAGGGAGCAACAAACTCGAGACTTTTTTCCGCAATATAAACAGACGGTGGAAAAAATTGGTGGTAGGTGGCAGCATGCTAAGCCTGCTCATCTTCTTCATTCCTCCCCTCTACGGCGAAGGCTACGACACCATTTCCAGCCTGATTAACGGAGACTCGCAATCGATAACCGACTCGAGCGTTTTCTACGAGTTCCGGGAGAATTTCTGGATGCTGTGCCTGTTCTGCCTGCTCATCGTCTTTTTCAAGATTTTTGCGACGGCTGCCACCAACGGGAGCGGAGGTACCGGAGGTATTTTCGCTCCAAGCCTGTTTATGGGCTGCGTGTCGGGCTTCATCACCGCCTCCATCATCAACCACCTGCACATCACCAACCTACCGACCAAGAATTTCGCATTGGCGGGTATGGCGGGCGTCATGGCGGGCGTCATGCACGCACCCCTGACCAGCACTTTCCTTATAGCCGAAATTACGGGTGGTTACGGATTGTTCATCAGTATTATGACTGTAGCCGTAACGGCCTACATCACCATCAGGACGTTTGAGCCACACAGCCTCTATGCTATGCGTTTGGCACAAAAGGGGGAACTCTACACCCACCATATCGATAAAAATGTGCAGATGATGCTGAACATAGACGACCTGATCGACAAAGACTTGGTCACCATCAAGCCTAAAATGAGTTTGGGCGATGTGGTCAACATCATCAAAAAGTCGAACCGAAACATCTTCCCGGTAGTTGAAGATAATGTCTTGAAAGGTATTCTCACCATCAACGACATCAGGAACGTTATGTTCCAGCCCGAATACTACAAAACGCTGAAGGTAGAGCAACTGATGACGGGGGCCTCGGCTCTCATTTACGTGGAAAACACCTCGAAGAAAAACGAGGTGGAAGCTGAAATTGCCGCAAAACACGCCGAAATGGAGAAAAAGGGACACACCATTTCGGCCAACCAGAAAGAGGAAGAGATGGAACGCATCAAGGAATTCTGCGGTGACTCGGTTGACGAAATCATGAAAAAATTCGCATATACCAAAGCCTGGAATCTGGCTGTGGTGAAGAAAAAGTCAAAAATTTATGTCGGTTTTCTAAGTCGCGCGAAGGTGTTTAACGCCTACCGCGACCTGCTGCAGAAAATGAGTGAGGAGTAAGCGGTATAACTGACAGCGGTGTTCCCCAAATAATTTATTAAAAAAATAGGTCCGGATAGAACAAATGGCAGACTTAAAAGAAGAACTGGGAAAAAGAATTTTGGTACTCGACGGCGGTATGGGTACTATGATCCAGCAGTATAAATTGCAGGAAGCGGATTACCGTGGCGAAAGGTTCAAAGACCTGCCGGGACAGCAACGGGGCAACAACGACCTGTTGTGTATTACCCAACCCGCTAAAATAAAGGAAATACACACCAAATATCTGGAGGCAGGAGCCGACATTATCGAGACCTGCACCTTCAACTCGCAGAGCATATCAATGGCCGACTACCACTGCGAGCCCTTCGTACGCGAGTTCAACCTCGAGGGGGCACGCCTTGCCCGCGAGGCTGCCGACGAATATACCCGGAAAGACCCTTCGAAGCCCCGTTTTGTAGCGGGCTCGGTAGGGCCGACCAACAAGACGGCGTCCATCTCGCCCGATGTGAACAACCCGGCCATGCGTGGCGTCACCTTCAACCAGTTGCGCGAAGCCTACACCGAGCAGATGCTCGCACTGATTGAAGGCGGAGTTGACGCGCTGCTCATTGAAACCATTTTCGACACGCTGAATGCCAAAGCGGCCATTATGGCGGCGGAAGATGCTATGGCCCAACTAGGGAAACGTGTTTACCTGATGCTTTCGGCCACCGTTGCCGACATTAGCGGACGTACGCTGAGCGGACAAACCATGCGCGCCTTTTTAGCCTCAGTTTCCGACTTTGACCTGCTTTCGGTGGGTCTGAACTGTTCTTTTGGAGCACGCGACCTGAAAAGGTTCTTGAAAGAGATTTCCGACACTGCTCCGTTCTACGTCAGCGCCTACCCGAACGCCGGACTTCCGAACCAGTTCGGCCAATACGATGAAACGCCCGAAATAATGGCCCCCCAGGTTGAAGAATACCTACAAGAGGGGTTGGTGAACATTATTGGCGGCTGCTGTGGTACGACACCCGGACACATTGGCGCCTACCAGGCTTTTGTAAACAACTACCCGCCACGCAAACCCGTTGAAAAGAGCCACGACCTGGTGCTTTCGGGTTTGGAGGACCTCGTCATACATTCGGTCAATTTTAAGGAGGACCCCAACGCTCCACGCTCGCTGTTCATGAACATTGGCGAACGGTGTAATGTGGCAGGTTCGAAAAAATTCCTGCGCCTCATCAGTGAGAAAAACTACGACGAAGCGCTGAGCATAGCCCGCAAGCAGGTTGAGAATGGAGCTCAAGTCATCGACGTCAATATGGACGATGCGATGCTTGACGCGAAGAGCGAGATGGTCACCTTCCTGAACCTGATTGCCTCTGAACCCGAAATCTCGAAGCTGCCTATTATGATCGACTCCTCGAAATGGGAAGTCATTGAGGCCGGATTGCAATGCGTTCAGGGGAAATGCATCGTCAATTCCATTTCGCTGAAAGAGGGTGAAGAAAAATTTCTGGAAAAGGCACGGAAAATAAAGGCTTACGGTGCCGCCACCGTGGTAATGGCATTTGACGAGACCGGGCAGGCCGATACGTTCGAGCGCAAAAAAGAGATCTGCAAGCGTGCCTACGACCTGCTTACCCAAAAGGCCGGGTTCCCGCCTGAAGGCATCATTTTCGACCCCAACGTACTGGCTATAGCCACGGGTATTGAAGAACACAACAACTACGGCGTGTACTTCATACAAGCCGCACAATGGATTCACGAGAATCTGCCTTACGCAAAGATAAGCGGAGGTGTCAGCAACCTGTCGTTCTCGTTCCGTGGGAACAACATTGTCCGTGAGGCGATCCACTCGGTATTTCTCTACTATGCCTACAAGGTAGGCATGGACATGGGTATTGTTAACGCCGGCATGCTGCAGGTTTACGACGACATTCCGAAAGACTTGCTTAAATGCGTGGAAGACGTCATTTTCAACCGCGACCCTGAGGCTACCGAGCGTATGATTGCCAAGGCCGAGGAAATAAAGGCACAACACAGCGGAGAAACACAGAAAGCGCACGTCGACGAATGGAGGAACGGCACGCTGGAAGAACGGTTGCAATACGCTTTGGTGAAAGGCATCAGCGACTACTTGGAAACCGACTTGAAAGAAGCCCTCGAAAAATATCCGAAAGCTGTTGAAATCATCGAAAAGCCGCTTATGGACGGTATGAACTACGTGGGCGAACTGTTTGGCGCCGGGAAAATGTTCCTGCCACAAGTGGTAAAAACCGCACGCACCATGAAAAATGCGGTCTCCATCCTTCAGCCGACCATTGAGGCGCAAAATGCAAGTGGGGGCGGACAGAAAGCCGGGAAAATAGTGATTGCCACCGTTAAAGGCGACGTACACGACATAGGCAAGAACATTGTAGCCGTGATTATGGCCTGCAACAATTTTGAGATGATAGACCTGGGCGTGATGGTCCCAAGCGAGACTATCATCGAAACCGCCATACGCGAAAAGGCCGACCTCATCTGTTTAAGCGGACTTATAACCCCTTCGCTGGAGGAGATGTGCCACGTGGCCGCCGAAATGCAGAAGGCAGGGCTCACCATTCCGTTGCTGATAGGCGGAGCCACCACTTCGAAGATGCACACCGCCGTTAAAATGGCTCCGAACTACGACGGACTGGTTGCCTATATGAAAGACGCGTCGCACAGCACCTATGCCGCTTCGCAACTGCTGAACCCGAAAACACGCGATGCCTTCATCAAGAACATTAAAGACGAGCAGGTGAAGCTACGGAAGGAGAATGCCGCCAAACAAGAGCAACTGCTGAGTCTGGAAGAGGCAAAAAAGAACAAACTCAATTTATTCTAAACAACAAATTACTACGAAGCGGGGGGATGCAGCCAAGCTGCATCCCCCCGCTGTTTTCATTATCAGGAAAGGCTTATTCGACATTCAACTTTTTAGAAGACTTAACCGAATAAGAGAAACGCAGTTCTTTTTTCTCGCCGGGTTTTAGCTGTAGGTTCCACACCAGTTTGCCCTCCACCTCGTCGACCTTGGCCCCACCATTAGCCAACAGTTCCACCTTCACATCGCTGGAGGTTGATACCGGGAACTGGTCTTCCACTACGACCCTAACAGTCGACTTCTTATTGTTTTTGACCGTTATCATCCAATCGCGCACCACTTTGTTCGAGGTTTTCAGCAAGCTTTTCGAATTGTAAACGCGCATATCCTTCCGTTCAACCGCTAAATCTTTATCGACCCCCACAGAGAAAGAGAGGGAATCGTCAACCTGACGGGTATTGATAAAGCTCTCGCCCATATAGACATTATTCAAGAACAATTTCACGGCACCGTCTTGCAAGTCGAGGTCCTTCCAGTTGGGAACCGAAGCCACCAGATAGACGTCTTTCGACAATTTCGGTACGACATGATAGGTATAGTCGGCCTTCAAGTTAAGATCTTCCACCATCACCTCATGGTCAGCCCCGTCGTCGGGCACCGAATATTTTCCTGTAACCGGAGTCACCACATTACGTACACACATCTGCGGAACATTGCCATCGTAAGGAAAATCAGAAAACATTTCTTCAGTGTAAAAGTTGTTCACCGACAACCTATTTTGTACTATATAGTTAGAATAAGCCGCTTTTGGGGTAGGTTCAACCACACGCCCCTTTTTGTTAGAAAGTTCCACATTGCAAACCTTCACATTCTTGCCACTCACCCGGCAATTGGCAGTACCGATATTCTTATACGAGAATTTCACATCCGTTCTGTCGGGAACCAACAATTCGTAATAGCCGTTCTCGTCGGTCTGGGTTTTGAAATCGTCGCCCGCCTCGACCAAGGCGCCTTTTAGCGGGGCTTTTTCATCGCGGACAATACCCAGCACCTTCACAAAAGCCTTCTCGTTGTTTTTTCTGCTTCTAGAATACTCATGGTAAGGCAGCGTATAACGCCCCAGCACCGGCATTTCGCTGCTGATAGCCGGATTGTTTTGCGACAACGACAAAGCCACGTCATTCCAGGCTTCACGACTGCCCTGGCTGACATAGGCCTTTTTCACCAGATGCAGCGCATCGTTTTGCTTGGATATTCGCACCTCGTAAAAAGGCATCCACGAAGCTTCCTCGACATAATACTGCAATTCAAGCTCACAGCTGCCCGCCGAAGCGGCATCGAGGGACACGAGCAGAAAGCTCTTCGGATCCATCTGCTTTTCAGCCTGCAGGTTCATCTGCTGCTCACAAACCGTAAGTTCGTCCTGCAAGCGGTCAATCTGTTTGGTATAGTTGTACTGCAGCGAAATAATGTTAGTCAGGTCGGTCCTCACATACGAGGCCACCCCCTGCAACGTAGCAGCCGTAAAGCCCTGTGTGCCACCTATATTATTATTTTTCAGCAACAGTTCCCGCTCTTTTTCCAACACATCGTGTTTGTACTGGTAAATATCGATTGAATCGCGCAGGACCGAAGCCCTTTCCGATAGTATTCTAAACACCTTTCCTATCTCTTTCTGTCCGGGCACCTCCACATCGTATTTGACACCCAACAGCGTTGCATTACCATTTTTCACTCCCACCCGCACCGACTTTTGGTCAAGAAGCGGAGTAAGTAAAGGAACCTTCACCTCGTTCAGTCCGTTTTTCAATTGGACCTTTACCGAACGGTTGACCATAGCACCTTCCGGATAGACCACCACCGACTGTATTTGCGAAGCGGCATCGGTAGCCGCAACAAGTTCGGCAGGTTGCCACGCTGCCCAAAGCACTGCAGCTATAAAATATTTACTTAGTGTTTTCATACTCTTCTTCATCTTCAAAAAAATCTTCTATATCGTAATCATTCGTATTTTTCACCGATACGGTATAAGTATAGTACAGTTCCCTCTTTTCACCAGGGGCCAGATTCAAGTTCCACGACAACAGGCCATAATACTCGTCAACTGTGGCGCCAACGGCATTGAGCAGTTCCACCTTCACCCCTTTTCGCTCAGAAACGGGAATTCGGTCGTTCACTATTATTTTTACAGGCTCGCGTTTGTTGTTCTTTAGCGTAATCAGCCATTTTCGAGTCACCTTGTCCGCCTGTTTCAGCAAACCTTCCTTATGGTTTTGCGTCACCAGGCGCCGTTCAACAAGCACGTCGTCAGCCCTTGAGACAGAAAAGGTTAGGGTATCGGAAAAGAAATTTCGGGTAATGTACGTGTTCCCCACAAACGCATTATCCTTAAAGACCTTGACTCGTCCATCCTGCAAGTCATAATTCTTCCAATTCGGGACCGAAGCCAGCACGTAGACAGCCGGCGACGCTTTAGGAGCGGCATAGTAAGAAAAGGAAACCGGCACCTGCTTTATGTTTAATTCCGCCTCGCGTTCCACACCATCGGCAGGCACACTCACTTTGTCTTTCGTCTGCGCGGTATAGTCTTGTAACTTAACCTCAAGTTCATTCTGGAACGAGGCTGAGCCATTCTTTTTAGTAGTTATTATAACCACACCGTTAGAGGCCCGTGCCCCGTATATGCCGGTGGCCGAGGCATCCTTAAGAACTTCCATCGATTCAATATCGGCAGGGTTGATTGAAGCAAGCGGGTTAGAATTTGCGCTTCCCTTACCACCACCCAACGGCATACCATCGACAACGTACAAAGGTTCTGCAGAACCTCTAAGGGTTGAAGTTCCGTGAATGGTAATCTTAGCTGCTGGACCTGGCTGACCTGAAGTGGTTATAGCCTGCACACCGGCAACACGGCCCTGCAGTTTTTCGGCAGAAAGAGAAGCAGAAGAACCAACCAGCGTCCCATGTTTTTCAGGCAACAGGTCATATCTGTTTCTTCCGCCAACAACCACCTCTTCCAAAGGTTCGTAATCAGGATGTTCAACCAAAAGGGTTTGTCCCGTCCTAGCCTCAATCCGGAAAAAGCCATTATCGTCCGTCTCCACCTGTTGGTCAGTTCCCTTAATCGAGACCTTTGTTTTAGCAATTCCACCTTCAGAGTTCAAGACACGTCCCGAAATATAACGGGCACTACCAGTAATTTTGGCATAGCGGGCCTTTTGGTTATTTGTTTCGTCAAACACCACATTACAAACCATCACGTTTTCACCCCTTACACGACGGATCTTCTTATAACCGGAATATTTAAATTCCAGCGTTGCGTCTTTTGGGACCAGCAACTCGTAAAAGCCTGTGCTGTCGGTCAACACCGACAAACTGTTTTCTCCGCAAGAGACCAGCGTTCCCATCAGCGGCCGCTTCCCATCGCGCACCACACCCATCACCTTCACCATATCGTTCGCTTTAGGTTTGGCCGCACTATAGCCGTTCCTACCATATGGCAGTGTGTATCGTTCCAGTTTTGGCAAAGCACTGGCCTCGTTCGGATTGTTGAGCGAGACCGTGAGCGGCACATCCTGCCAGTCTTCTTTCGACAGTTGGCTCACCTGCGCCTTACTTGTGAGTTGCAGGGTTGAAGGTTGGTTGCCACTGATTCTTATTTCATAACTAGGATTCCACTTGGCATCCTTCACGAAATACTTGATGTTAATTTCCGTTTCAGAAGCGGCGGGAGCCACCAACACCATATTCACCACTCCACACTGTTTGTAGAGTTGTTCGTCGAGCAGCAGGACCTCCTGTTCCAGCTGTTTCAGCTCATGGTTGTAATTTGTTGCGGTCTTGTTTATGGAGTACTGGTTATCGCCCACCTCATCCAAGTCTTTCCGCAAGTACTCGGCCACACCTTGCAGGCGTGCGGCATCGAACCCCTTGTCACCCCCTATATTGTAGTTTCGGAGCAACACCATCCGTTCCCTCTCAAAAACGCTGCTGAGTTCTGCCAACATGCTTAAAGTGTCGTTCAACAACGACATACGCTTGGTCAGCGAGTCGCTGACTGCGGCTAATTCAAGACGCCGTGGCAGTTCAAAATCGACTTTCACACTACCCAACGTAACATCAAGATTAGAGACTCCGACCTGCAACGAGCGCTGGTCCAATTCAGGGCTGATGAACGGAATTTTCACCTCGTTCACACCGGCAGCCAGTTTGACGCGCGCCCTGCGCTCAACCAAAGCACCCTGTTTGAAAACCGTCACCCCCACAATGTCCGATTGCGTGACTAACGGTTTAGCAGAAGTGTAGGAAGCCGCCAAACAAAGCACTGTAAAAATTAGTTTTTTCATCTAAAAACAATAGAACGATTCAACATCCAAAATTATAAAAAACTCCACAATCCCAAT
Source organism: Bacteroidales bacterium UBA4345 (assembly GCA_002396385.1). Classification (GTDB taxonomy): domain Bacteria; phylum Bacteroidota; class Bacteroidia; order Bacteroidales; family Paludibacteraceae; genus Physcocola. Next base: position 11,159 of record DGTD01000108.1, on the reverse strand, counting down.
TTAATTAACAGAACCGAAAATTTAAAATTCGCCATATTGGAAATTGTTTTTCGCAAAGATATGTCATCCGCACCAATTCACCCCCCCATTTTTATGCTTTGCAACATAAAAAACAGCATTACAGTATTTCATCCTTTTGTCTTTCAGTAACCCCAACTCCATCTGGAGTTCACCGCCCCCCACCAGGGAACGGCATTCGTTTATAGGTTGTTTACACAACCTGGACAATCATCAAGAGGGCCATAGCGCCACATCGGCCAACAAATAGTTTGTAGCGCCCACACCTTTTTACATAAGCCATTCGACGATTGGAGTTGAAAAGTAAGATTGGTTCAGTATTATTTCGTAATTTTGCATATAAACAGTTTTTACAGGCAGCGCAAACCAAGCCTTCTGGAAAACTTGAAACTTAAAACCTGAGGAAAGATGAAAGTAGTCAAATTCGGGAGTTCAGCAGTAGCCACTGCTGAGAAAATAAGGGTTTCGGCAAAAATAGCCGCCGCCCACAAAGGCGAAAACAACATTATTGTGGTATCGTCGATCAAAGGCACCACGACCTGCCTTATAGAGATAGCCGACTATCTTTATAAGAAGAATCCTGACGGTGCGAAAGAAATGACCAACGCCCTTGAGTTAAAATATATTCAGCTAGTCGACGATTTATTTACCGACCAGCAGCAAAAAGCGACCGTCACGAAAGAGATTTCCGCCCGTTTTGACGAGATTCGGAAGCTGTCGCAAGACATCTTCACCCTGTTCGAAGAGAAGCGGATTGTGGCGCAAGGCGAATTACTTGTAAGCTACCTCTTTACCGAATACTTGAAGGGGATGGGGCTGAACGTGAAAAACCTGCCAGCCCTCAACTTTATGCGTATAGACAAGAACGAGGAACCCGACACCGTTTTCATAAAAAAGAGTCTGGAGAACCAGTTGGAGGCAGCCGGGCACGCCGACCTTTACATTACCGAAGGCTTCATTTGCCGCAATGCCTACAACGAGACCGACAATTTGAAGAAAGGCGGCAGCGACTACACCGCCGCGCTGATAGGTTCAGTCTTACATGCCGATGAAATACAGATTTGGAGCGATAAGACTGCCATCTACCGCATCGATAACAGCATTATAAAAGACGCGCGTCCGGTCGACAAACTAAACTTCGACGAGGCTGCCGAACTGGCTTATTTCAGTGCGAAGGCCCTCCACCCTATCTGTCTGACTCCAGCCAAGCTTGAGAACGTGCCGGTGAAGTTGCTCAACATCAACCAGGGTGAAGACAACGCCACCGTTATATCAACCGCCTTCACATCGAACAAGGTGGAAGTGGTAGCAGCCAAAGACGGCATTACGTCAATCCGCATCAAGAGCAGCCGTATGCTGTTCGCCCACGGATTCCTACGCCGGGTATTCGAAGTGTTTGAGCAATACAAAACTTCTATCGATATGATTACCACCTCTGAAATCGGAGTATCGGTAACCATCGACAACGAAAAAAAGTTGGAAGACATTCTCGACGATTTGAAGAAATTCGGCACTGTCAGCACCAACCGCAACATGACCATTATCTGTGTGGTAGGCGACCTCACTGACCAGAACAAAGGCATTCAAGGAAAAGTACTTGCCGCCTTGGGCAACCTGCCTATAAGCATGATTTCGTATGGAGCGTCGGGCAACAACATCTCCATCCTTATCCACAGCGAAGACAAGGAACAGGCTTTGAAGGCCTTAAACAACGAATTTTTCGTAAAATAAAGCGATAATAATCACCAAAAGAACATTATAGCAAACAGAAACAATTATGACAAAAGGTACATTCCCAATAGACAAGTTCAAAGGTCAGCAGACCCCTTTCTACTACTACGACGCTGCCCTGCTTGCAAAAACAGTAGAGACGCTGAAAGCTGCGGCCGACAAATACGGATTCCTACCCCACTATGCGGTTAAGGCTAACGCCAACGAAAAGGTGTTGAAATTAATTGCAAGTTATGGCATTGGTGCCGACTGTGTCAGCGGTGGTGAAGTTTTAGCGGCTGTAAAAGCCGGATTCGCACCCGAAAAGATCGTTTTTGCGGGTGTAGGTAAAACCGATTGGGAAATAGAGGCGGCTCTCGACAGCAATATTTTTTGCTTTAACGCCGAGTCGTTGCCTGAATTAGACGTCATTAACGAGCTTGCTGGCAAGAAAGGCAAGATTGCGAACATTGAGTTGCGTGTCAACCCGAATGTCGATGCGCACACCCATGCTAAAATCACCACTGGTTTGAACGAGAACAAGTTCGGCATCAACCTTGAGAACCTTCCCGACACCATCAGATACGTGGAAAAGTTGGAGAACCTGAAGTTCATCGGGCTCCATTTCCATATTGGTTCACAAATTACCGACAACAACACCTTCATTCCCCTGTGCGAGGCTATCAACAAGCTACAAGGCGAGTTACAGGCGGCGGGCGTAAAAGTCGAGAACATTAACGTGGGCGGCGGTCTCGGCATCAACTACGAAGATCCCGATGGTAATCCGGTGCCCGATTTCGAAGGCTATATGAGCACCATCAGCAAACACCTGCAACTGTTGCCAGGCCAGCACCTGCACTGCGAGCCAGGCCGTTCAGTAGTAGCGCAATGCGGTTCCCTCATCACAAAGGTCACCTATATAAAGAAAGGCACGGTAAAGCAGTTCGCCATTGTAGACGCCGGCATGACCGACCTTATCCGTCCCGCTCTTTACGATGCCTACCATAAGATAGAAAACATCACTTCAGACGCACCAGCCGAAAAATACGATGTAGTAGGCCCTATCTGCGAGTCGAGCGACGTATTCTTGAAAGACAACGAGATGAACGGCACCCAACGTGGCGACCTTTTGGCCATCCGTTCTGCAGGCGCCTATGGTGAGATTATGGCCTCGCGCTACAACCTGCGCCAACTGCCAGGCTCATTCTTGTCGACCGAACTATAAGCAGAAAAACAGACTACAAATAAAACTCAAATGAGCGAAATACTGCAACAACTCATCGATATGGAGTTAGGCTACCAGATACTGTTGGCAGCCTTGTTCCTGTTTCTATTCGTCCAATTGTACTATTATCTTTATTATTTTGCGGCTCCACTGCGCAAACTGAAAGAAGACGATTTGAAGAGCACTGGCAAACGACCCAATGTCTCTATCATTGTCTGTGCACAAAACGAGCAGGAGCATCTGCAGGCGTTCATTCCCAAACTGCTGTCGCAAAAATATGCCGGAAAATTTGAGGTTGTCGTTGTCAACGATGGTTCGACCGACGACAGCAACGATGTGCTCGAGCGGCTGGCACAGCAACACAGCAATTTGAAAATCAGTTTTCTGCCCAAAGCGGCAAAATATATGAGCAGAAAGAAGATGTGCCTCTCCATCGGCATTAAAGCCGCCGCTTACGACACTCTTGTTTTTACCGATGCCGACTGCGAGCCTACGAGCGACAACTGGTTGGATAGCATTGTACGCCACCACAACAGCGGCAACAACGTGGTACTGGGAGCCGCTCGCTACAAAAAGACGGAAGGAAAGATGGGCGACCTGATCGACTACGACAACCTGTTCTGCACAATGCAGTATATGGGCTACGCCATTTGCGGTAAACCGTTTCGAGGCACCATCTTGAACCTGTCGTACAACAAAAGCGTATACTATAAAGCAAAAAGCTTCTCCCAACACCTGAATTTGGAATCGGGAGAGGACGACATCATCTTGAAGGATGCCAACATACAGAATGCTGGTGTGGAGCTGGGTACTGGTGCTATTACGGTCTGCCATCGGGCTCTCACTCCAAGCTCATACAGGCATGCGAAAGAACAGCGGGCCGATAACGAAAAACTTTACAGAAACGGGATAAAGTGCAGCCTCTTTATTGAACGGGCCAGCCGTATGCTTTTCTATCTAACCTGCATCACTTCCCTTTTGCTGTTCAGCGTCTGTATGCAATGGATAGGACTCGCCTTAACGGTTTTCGCATTCCTGCTACGTTACATTATCCAAAACGTCATTCTAGGCAACAATGCGAAATGGCTTGGAGTTGAAAGCCATCCGTTCGGACAATTATTCTTTGACTTTTATCTGCCTATTTACGAATTCTACATCAACACCTTTGGCCGCATAGGCCGCAAAAAGTGGGAAATGTGGAGGGAGTAGACACCAACAACGCATTTGTATGGCTATTAAACTCGACAAACAAAAGCATGCCGATGCCCTGACCAGGCTTTTAGACGTTATGGACACACTGCGACAAAAGTGTCCGTGGGACAAAGCACAGACTTGGCGTTCCATACGTCCGAACAGCCTTGAGGAAATGTACGAGTTGCTCGACGCCATAGAACGTAACAACACCAACGAGATAAAGAAAGAAATTGGCGACGTCTTACTGCAACTGGTCTTTTACAGTATTTTCGCCCGCGAGGAAGATAAATTCGACTTGGCAGACGCCATGAACGCACTTTCTGACAAACTCATCTTCCGGCATCCACACGTGTACGGCCAAAAAGAGGGCGAAAAACAACTTTCGTGGGAACAACTGAAACAGAAAGAGAAAGACGGTAACAAAACCGTATTAGGCGGTGTTCCTGCCAGTCTGCCTTCGCTGATTAAAGCTTACCGCATACAAGACAAGGTTAAAAACGTAGGATTTGAGCGGGCCAACAAGCACGAGCTCATTACCGCGATTATCGAAAGGCTGCAACGACTCGACGCTATTGAGAACGATGAGAAATTGCCCGATATTGAGGAAGAATGGGGAAAGGTGCTGTTCGATGTTATTGGCGCCACTCGTTTGGGTCATTCCAACCCCGAAAACGGGCTGGAAGCCGTATGTGGAAAATTCATTGCCCGTTTCAACAAGTTGGAAGAGACGGTCAAGTCCACAAAAAAGGACATAAAAGACCTGACACAAGAAGAATTGGAATCTATCTGGAAGAAAAGTAAATAAACTCAACCAAAAGCGCGAGCCTCTGTTGTTTTACAACCGTTTAGCCGTAAAAGAGATGCCACGACAAATTCCCTGCAGGCGCCAGATAAAAGCGCGATGCCACAGACCTTCACCACTTCCAGAGCAACAAGCATCCATATAAACAGAAAAGCCGGTTACGATTGTAGCCGGCTTTTATATCTATAGGCGAATAGCCTTTTAGTGCTTAATCAGTTTAATACGGTAGATATTGCCAGAAGCGACCACTTCAACCATATAAACGCCAAGCGGCAGATGCTGGACGTTGACAGCGTTCACAGCCCCACTTTCACGCAAGACAGCCGAACCACTCATGCTATAAACCGTCACTCCATCAACAGGTTTGTCTGAAACGATATTCAAGACATCGGAAACCGGGTTCGGATATACTCTGACGGCAGATTCCCCAACAAGAGCCAGTTCATCGTTCGTATAAACGAGTTCACAAACCGAGCCGTTGGCTTTACCAGGAGTGGCAGAGAACTTATCCTCGTCTGGGCATTCAGTAAACACAACCCAACTATCGCCGTTGTCGGTCTTTCTACCATAAGAGTAGTTGGTAAGGTGTGTTGCATATTTAACACAGTCGACATGGTCTTGCGGATTCAAGTACGACAAACAAATGGTAGAGGCCTTATCGTTGTCAATCTTGAAGTTCAGGTATTTCGCACCCAGCGTATTGTCTCCCTTAGCCCAAAGCACCTTGAAACCACCCGCCTTAATAACCATATTGCTATTGAGTGGCAATTCAGATGCGAGGTTGTATTTGTTGTTAGAAAGAATGAAACCAGACAAATCGATGTCTTTTTCACCATAGTTGTATAATTCGATCCAGTCAGGATACGAATGGTAATCGTCGGCATTACCAGACTTCGAATCGCTGCTGGCACAAATCTCGTTGATTACGACCGTAGGAACCGCCTCTTCGCATTTCGTAAAGAGCGCATAAATATCAACACTTTTCTTCACCACACCCGACATTTTGCCTGGCATGAAGGCATTCTGTGCACCAGAGGCGTTTAACGATTTCAGGCTCGACGAATCGGAAATTGTCCAACCCTCAAACTTATAACCTACAGGCGCATAAGCCTTAAGTTCAAAATCGTAGCCGGCAATATACTTGCCACTATAACTAGAGACCTTTTCGCCATTCAAAGCGAAAACAGCACCTTCTACATTACCATGGAAGTTAAAGTCGACCACAGAATCACCCTCCACATACGAGTTGAGGTGTTTGTAAATGTTGTTCGGTCTGTTCAATGCGAATTCACGCATGGCGTCCAATTGGCTGTCATTGCCACCAGCAGCGCAGAACTCGTCGCTTACCAGACCTATGATGCTGTCGAAAACATGGTTGATGTTTTCCTCACTAAACCGGTCAGCCAAATTGATCAGGTACCTCGTGGTAAATTTCTTTTTAAAGGTTTTGTTTTGTGACAAAGGTTTGAAAATTTCAACCATCCACGGCGATTGGTTAGCCCACGAAGTCGAGCCCTTACCCTGGCACCAGCTAATCATATTTTTTCCAGAACTGTTCAACCAGTTGTAACCACACAAACCGAAACCAAAATCCGTATCGAAAACAATCCAACGGAAGACTCCGTTATCTTTAGCCCTCCAAATTTTTGTGTTGTTGCCAGGCCAGTCGGTGTTGACGATAAACTGTTGGAAGATTTGGTAATCTATGTACTCGTCCATGTCCATTCTCTTGCAGGCTCCCTCATAGTAACCATCCGAGTTCGGATCGTTGTCGTTCAAAAAGTCTGCCATCTCGTCGTAGCTGTCAAGCGACCCCTTTGACGCACGTATACCCAACTGGTCAGAAATTGTAATAAGGTCAATTTCATCATCTTCGTATCCATAATTAGCCTTAACATAGTCGGCATTCGTACGTTCGTGCAAGCCCATAAGGCCAATATACTTGCCGTTAAAGTAATAAGCCACAGGTTGGTAGGCCTGATAATCGATATTCATGCCATGAGCGAAGGTCTGCATCAAGCCATCACGGAAAGGAATGCAGCTGTAGGCAGTGCCACCGTTTCGTAAATGAAGGGTTTGGTGACTGACACTTGGCTTAGAGGCGAAGAATTTGTAGTCGTATTTGGAATTGCCAGTTTTCTTAGAAGTCTTCAAAGAAATAGATTTGACTTTCTCATTACGGGAGCAGCCGCCTTCTATAGCAGCCTCAACCTCTTGCGAAAGCACTTGCTTGCCGTCGACGAAATACTCGAAATTCAACGGGCGTTTCCAATCGCGGTTATAGTTGGCCTTTTCACTCTGACAGTTTTTTTCTCCGTGAATGCCGTTAGAACCCACAACAAACATACCGTAAGTTTTGTCGTTATAATAAAGGCTGTCGATAGTAATGGAAACAATTGGCACTGTGAAACCATGGCACTTCGAATGTGCCTCATCCTTGAATATGTATGAACCAGTGGTTATTTTACTTGGAAGCAAGCCCTTCTTGCAAGCAATAGCCCTGATGTTCATATTTTTTTCGACCGGAATAGGTGATGTATACTTTATGCCGTTAGCAGCCGAAGGTGCCGTACCGTTTACCGTGTAGTAAATGTCAGCTCCAGCAGTTTTCGAGGTCAATTCCAGAGAGGCCTTTTCAGAAAGAATACCTGGGGTTACACTGAAAGCGGGTTTGCGGCAACGAGACGAATAGACCTCGGTGTTCGCGTCTCCAGGGGTAGGCTCCATCATACCCGTATTGGCGCCAAAGCGTCCGTAGGCCACATGCGCATCAGCCTCGTCATAGGCCAAAGAGTCTATTTTAATGCCTTCAGCAACCAAAGTCAGATATCCGCCATCGGGGTCAAGTTTATACGGAGCATGTCCGGCTTTGTCAGTTCCGTCCATCCATATAAGGGTGTACGATGCAGGAGACACTTTTAAAGCCGAATTGATCTTCCACACCCACTTGACCTCATATTGGCCATTCGATTTTTTCTTATAATGGGTCAGAATGCAATTTTCGAGATTAATGGTGTGCGTTGCTGGATTTTGGACTTCAATATATCCAACAAAATTATAATCATCCTTATTGATAATGGTAGCGATATTACAAGGCATCACCTCGCTAATTTTCAAGGCGTAGTAATCTTTAATATCAAGTTTGGGAACGATGTTGTCGATATAGGAATCGTCGCAACGGCTACAAGTGTGTTTAGTATAGCCCGAATCTTTCAAAGTAGGCTCAACCACCTCAACCACGTAATCGTGTCCTTTAGGGGCAAGAGTGTCTTTGTAAGAATCCTCACAACGTGTGCAGACATAAGTATCGAGACCAGTCTTGGTACACGTTGCCGATTTATGTTCGGTACGTTCATAATCATGTCCAAGTGCAGCGGTTGTAACCTTATTTTCAAAGCCACACACCTTACACACGTTTAAAGTCACACCACCTTCTAAACAAGAAGGTTCGGAAAGGACTTGTTGCTTGAAATCATGCCCTGTCGGTTGTAGTTTAGCCAAAGTGTCGGAAACACCACATTTAGCACACTTGCCGATAACGTAACCAAAATCGGTGCAAGTTGCAGCTAAAGTGTCATTAACGAACTCATGATCACACGGAGTTTCTTCCGAATAAGCGTTAAAACAACCTATAAAATATAGGAAAGCCCCTAAAAAGACAGTTTTATAAAAGCGGTTCATAAAAAGAATTGCATAACAAGAATAAACTGAACTATATAAATATAGCGTATATCGCACAAAATTAACACAATTACGCCATTAAAAAAAACAATTAACAAACAAACGATTGGTCGACCTGCGCTCTTTTACAAGGTTCACGACAAATAGTTTGAATTTCTTGAAAGAAGAGAAAAATGTATACATATTTTAACTTTTTGGCTATGTAATCTGAACACAATAATAAGTAACTTTACAAGAATGGGAAAAAGGCGACGTCTGAGACAGGCACAAAGCGTCGAATTCTCCATACAAGCAATGCCCTGTTAACGGGCAAACAAACAACAGAATAAAGAAAAAAATGATATATATAAATGACAAACAAGTGGGTATTCAATCCTCTGACGGATGAACAAGAAAAGCAGAAAGAAGCCCTCTCGAAAGAGTTGGGTTTCAGCCCCGTGCTCTGTCAATTGCTTATAGAGCGAGGGGTAACGGACGCAGAAAGCGCCCGTCATTTCTTCCGTCCCCAGTTGACCGACCTCCACGACCCGTTCCTCATGAACGACATGGGAACAGCCGTTGACCGCATCAACAAAGCAATGGGACAGAAAGAGAAAATACTGGTATACGGCGACTACGATGTTGACGGCATCACCGCCGTTGCTTTGGTCTACAAGTTCCTCAAAAAGTTCTACTCAAGGGTAGGCTTCCACATTCCCGACCGCGATACCGAAGGCTACGGCATATCGAAAAAACGTATCGAGTGGGCTGCAGAAAACGAGTTCAAACTCATCATCATCCTCGACTACGGCATAAAGTCGTTTGAAGAGGTTGCCTATGCGAAAGAGATGGGTATTGATATCATCATCTGCGACCACCACACGCCCGACAAGAGCGGCAACCTGCCTGAAGCGGTTGCCACCCTCAACCCAAAACGCTACGATTCGACCTACCCCGACAGCAACCTGGCCGCATGCGGTGTCGGTTTCAAACTGATGCAGGCTTTTGCCCAACGCAACAGCATTCCTTTCGAGCAACTAACTCCTATGCTCGACTTTGTTGTGGTTAGTATTGCCGCCGACATCGTCCCTATCATCGGTGAGAACCGCGTCCTAGCCTATTACGGGTTAAAACAGTTGAACAGTAATCCGAACCTCGGTTTGAAAAGCATCATCGATGTTTGCGGACTGACCGACAAAGAGATTAACATCAGCGATATTGTCTTCAAAATTGGTCCACGCCTCAATGCGTCAGGACGTGTTCAAAGTGCTAGCGAATCGGTTGAGCTGCTCATCTGCAACGACCTCACACTCGCCAAGGAGAAGAGCGACGCCATCAACCATTACAATCAGACCCGCAAGGATCTGGACAAGAGCATTACCGACGAGGCTTTCGCCCGTTTGGAAGAACACACTAGCGAGATGGCACAAAGCAAATCGATCGTCATTTACGATGCAAACTGGCACAAGGGTGTCATCGGCATTGTGGCGTCCCGCCTTACAGAATTGTACTACAAGCCTACCATCGTTTTGACAAAGACAAAAGACTTCTCAACCGGCCAAGACTTTATTACGGGCTCGGGACGGACGGTACAAGGTTTTGACATTTACAAGGGCATTGAATCGTGCAGCGACCTGTTACGCGACTTCGGCGGACATATGTATGCTGTTGGCCTGTCGATAGAGAATGAAGTTGACATAAAGGAATTCAAGTCCCGCTTCGAGCAATACGTTTCTGAGAATATCCTTCCTAGCCAACTGCAGCCTCAAATCAACGTTGACGCGGTTATCGACTTCAAAGATATCACTCCTAAGTTCTTCAGATTACTAAAACAGTTCAGTCCGTTCGGCCCCGAAAATCCGAAACCGGTGTTTGTCACCAAAAGGGTATTCGACTACGGAACCAGCCGAATTGTCGGGAAAGTCCAGGAACACCTGAAATTGGAACTCATCGATTCTAATTCTGAATGTATTATGAACGGCATAGCTTTCGGTCAGAGTGATTTCTACGAATACATCCGCAACCTGAATCCTGTCGACATTTGTTATACTATCGAAGAGAACGGATTCAACGGAAACGGCAGTACACAATTACGGATAATAGATATTCGGAAATGCGAAGAGAATAAGAATTAAAGACAAGGGACCTGTCAAAAAACGATAGGTCCCTTTCTTTATATCATCATATCATCAGCAAAAAAAATCGGGGTCCTGAAATTCAGGATCCCGATTTTTTATCAGATTAAAGTTTATCGTCTAATCAAAGTGAAGTGACCGGTGAAGACCTTGTCGATTTCATGGACGGTCACCTCGAACCAGTAGTCGGTTGATGGCTGGTCTACTCCGTTATAAACGCCGTCCCAACCCGGATCGGCTCCCAGGAACGTGCCCACTTCTTTTCCGTAACGGTTGAAGATGCGGATCTCGGCTTCCGGATAGGTCTCCTGGATGTTGACTGGCGTCCATACGCCCGACACATCGTCGCCGTTTGGTGAGAACCATACTGGGAATATGATGGCTGGCTGCTCGACTACGAACGGTGCTACGGCCA
>DGTD01000028.1:336-12201 GCA_002396385.1 Bacteroidales bacterium UBA4345 | reverse complement strand
ATGAAAAACACATTGCAAAGATACAAACTTTTTGAATTTCCAAAAACAAATTCAAGAATTTTTTATGTTTTTCAGCAGTGTTTTTTATCATATTTTTTCAACATATTTTCGTTTTGTTCATTGTGTCTACTTTAGTGTCTTGTTTTTCTTTTTTTTTCTCGCGGGGGGAGTGGAGTGGTGCGACAACGTGTAAGCTATATGACGGCGAAAAAAAAGACAAGGGGAATGACCTCTTGTCTTTAAGCGTTGTTTAAATTATAGGACCAACTTTGTGTTGGATGTTCTTGTTCTTTTTGGAACCTTATTTTACGACAATGCGTTTTACCTCTGCTCCTATGCGGACTATGTAGATGCCTTTGCGTAGGAAGATGTTGAAGTCGGTCTTGTCTTGGTTGGTGGTAATGGCCGTGAAAACCTTCACCCCCAGCATGTTCGTCACTTCTACACGGGTGTTTTCCTCTACGCCTTTCACGGTTAAGCGGCCGCTGTCGTAGTTGACAACAAGGTCCGCTTCGCGTACCTCGTCGTCTCTTCCCGCAGCATTGGCTGTAATTGAACTGGTTGTCAAGCACATTACAACAGCTACGGAAATTATGTGCCTAATATACTGTCTCATATTGCTGTTGTTTTACACAAATATAGGAATTTTCTTCTATAAATAATCTAAAGAATGTTATTTTATGAATAAACTCTAACTTTTTCAGGGCTTGTACTGTTCAAAACGGTTTGCCATTTCTCGCCAGTCGTCGCGTATGAGTATCGATTTCTGTTCTTTCAGGTTGAAACCGCACATGACGGTACGCCCTATCGTTTTCACGTGCCCGGTCTTGCTGTCGACCAGCACCTGGATCATACGTACGCTTTTGTGGCCGATTTTGTGTATTTTCGTCCAAACTTCCAATTCGTCGTCGAAAAAGACCTGCTCTTTGAAGTCGACGTTTATGTTCACGTTTACCAGAAAGTCGCCGTTTTCTTCGGGAAATTTGAATTTTACGGCGTTCATGTATTCTATTTTCCCGTAATCGAAGTAGGTCAGTTGTACGGCGTTGTTCACGTGACCCAGCATGTCAACGTCGTTAAAGCGTTTCTGTATTTTTACTTTGTGGTTGAATTCCAAGCCTTTCAACTCTTCAATGTCATCAATATACATTGTCTTGATTTTTCTCTTATATGTATGTTAAATGTGGTGACAAGGACTGGTGCCCTTTCCACTTTTTCGTATTTTTTGCAAAAATATCAATTTTTTTGCATCCGTTGCGTTTTTTCTGCTGTTTCCCCCTTAATATTTTATTCCTGTCCTAATTTCTTTCACAACGGTCATTCCCAACTGCTTGTTGATGCTGTCAATTAACTCTTGTTGGCGTGTCCTGACGGCATCGGCGGCCACACTGCTTTTTAACTGTACGAACAGCGTCCCGTTGTAGAAACTGACGTTTTGCGTGTAGCGGGCTATCGTGCTGCCTGCCACTTCCGGCCAAATTGCAATGGCTTCTTGCTGGGTCATGCTAGAGCCTATGCTGTTGCTTTCAAGAAAACGTTTCAGCACTTCTCCTGCTTTCTCTGTGTTCGTCCTTCTCATGCTGTTTCTTCCGTCTCTGTCTGGTTATTCTGTTATTTCTCCGTTTTTCACGTGCCATATTTTATATTCGCTGCCGGTCTGCTCTAAAATCCTGGCGATGTGTTCGCGGTCGGTGTCCGAAATGAAAGTCTGTCCGAAACGGTCCTGTTTCATAAGTTCCACTAACTGTTCCACCCGTTCGGCATCGAGCTTGTCGAATATGTCGTCGAAGAGTAAGATGGGCAGGGTGCCGTTCAATTGGCTCAAAAAGTCGAACTGTGCCAGTTTCAGGGCTATCAGGTAGGTTTTTGCCTGTCCCTGGCTGGCGGTTCCCCGCAATGGATATTCCCCCAACCTCATTTCCAGGTCGTCGCGGTGGCATCCTTTTGTTGTGTAGCCGATAAGCCGGTCGGTCGACCGGTGGCTGCGAAGCAGTTCATTCAAGGGTATCCCGCCCTGTAGGTGGCTGGTGTATCCGAAACTGACTTTTTCTTTGTCTTCGCTGATGAAACTGTAGAATTGCTGGAAGATGGGGGTAAAGCGTTCAACAAAGTCTTTCCGGCGTTCGTAGAGGTATTGGCTGCTGGTGTCTAACTGCTGTTCCAGCACGTCGAAGAGGTTCTCGTCGGTGCATTCCTGCTTCAGCAGGCTGTTGCGTTGCTTTAGCGCGCGTCCGTAGGCCAGCAAATGGTTCAGATACGGGTGGTCGTATTGGGCAATGACTCCGTCCATAAACTTGCGTCGCTCTTCGCTTCCGCCTACAATCAGCACCTGGTCGGCCGGACTGACCAGCACCAGTGGAATCTCGCCGATGTGGTCGGCCTGGCGGTCATATTCTTTCTTGTTCTTTTTCAGTACCTTGCGTCCTTTTCGCTTCATTCCGATGGTTATCTCCATCTGGTTGTCGGCGTTTTTCTCGTAGATGCCGGTCAGCATGGCGTATTCTTGTCCGTGCCTTATGTTGAGGTTGTCGAACGCGTTGCTGTGGCTTTTGCAGAACGACAGGAAGTACACCGCGTCGAGCAGGTTGGTCTTTCCCTCGCCGTTGTTGCCGATGAAGCAGTTGATTTTCTGACTCAAATCCAGGTCTGCCTCTCCTATGTTCTTGTAGTTGATAACCGTCAGGTGCTTTAGAAACATTTGCTTAAATAATAGGTACTAAGTATTAGGTACTAGGTACGAGGTACGAGGTACTAGGTGATATGTATTAGGTACTAAGTACGAGGTACTAAGTACGAGGTACTAAGTATTAGGTACAAGGTACTAGGTACTAGGTGATATGTATGAGGTACTAGGTACGAGGTACTAAGTACTAGGTGAGATGTGTAGTTACAAATTTATATTATAACTTAATTCCCATTGCTCTCTTTGGCTTTGAGGGTCTTTATAGATGTTGTCAATATCTTGATTAATTCTTCGCAATCGTTGTTAAGACTGTTATATGAGTTGTCGTCAATTATATCAGTTTCCTTAAGTAATTTCAACCAATAAATTGTTTCGTTGGCTTCTTTCCTCGCAATAGAGTATTTGGAGATCATATCTGCGACTGATTGGGCGTATTTAGCTTCTTTTATATTCGCTCCAATACTTGTGCCACTTCTAAGAATTTGTTTGAATAGCACAAATTCTTTTTTATTGTTCATCATATATTGGTAGAATTTTACGATCCTAACGGCGAATAAAAAACTCTTTTCGTCTAAAACCATAAATATAATAATTATAAGTCCGTACTTAACCCATATTCCGAAGTCTTTAGTCCCTAGTCCCTCGTCCCTAGTCCCTCGTCCCTAGTACCTAATCTTTTATTACCCGCATTTCCACGCGTCGGTTTTTTGCACGGCCCCTTTCGGTGTCGTTTTTGGCAATCGGCTTGTTTTTCCCGTAACCTTTAGCCGTTATGGCACTGGCGTTGCATCCGAGCGAAACCAGGAAGTCGCGGACGGCGTCGGCACGGGCTTGCGAGAGCCGGTCATTCACCTCGTCGCTACCCACATCGTCGGTGTGTCCGCCTATCTCGACGTTCAAGTTCATTTTCTTCAGCAGTCGGGCCAGGCGGTGCAGTTCAGGATACGAGTAACTTAGCAACTCGCTCTTTCCGAAGTCGAAAAAAATGTTGTTGATGGTTACTTCTTTGCCTTGCTTCAACTCTTCGATGGTGGTTACGTGGAAAGTTTTTTCCACGGCTACACTTTCCTCTACCTTACGCAGATCCACATGCCGGGTTTCCGGGTAGACGCTGGTGTCGCTGACAAAGACTCCGTACATCTTTCCTGCGGGGAGTACAATGAAGAAACTGCCGTCTTCGGGGTCGCTTTGCGCCATTCCCACTATTTTGTGCGTCTCTAGGTCTTCCCACATCAGTTTGGTCGCCACCTTCCTGCCACCTCGGTCCACCATCTTGCCGCTAACCGTCACAACCTTGTAGGGGCGTTGCTCGGTAGGCAGGTTTATGCTGTAGATGCGGCTCTCGTTGCTGTCTTGTTCCTTTTGACTGAAGTAGGCGGTTGTTCCGTCGGTGCTTATCTTGTAGGTCCAGTCGTCGGCAGCTGTGTTGATTTCCTTGCCCAGGTTTTCGGGCTCGCTCCAGCAGGTCCAGCAGCTGTCGTTCAAGCGCACGCTCTTATAGACGTCGTAACCACCTAGTCCGCCCCTGCCGTCTGAACTGAAGTAGAGGGTTCGCATATCGGGGTGCATAAAGGGGGTGCGTTCGCTGTACATGGTGTTGATGGCCGGGCCCAGGTTTACGGGTTCGCTCCATTGTCCCAGACTGTCGCGCTGGCTGACGTA
Organism: Bacteroidales bacterium UBA4345; assembly: GCA_002396385.1. GTDB lineage: Bacteria > Bacteroidota > Bacteroidia > Bacteroidales > Paludibacteraceae > Physcocola. Next base: position 7,856 of record DGTD01000028.1, on the reverse strand, counting down.
AAGGTCGCTTTCGTAGTGGTTGTTGCCGTGGTAGATGGCCGCCTTGTTGATGTCTGATGCCGAAGGCCTTATGCTGGTGAAAAGCAGGGTCTTGCCGTCGCTGCAGAGGGTTGCGTCGCTGTTCCAGGTGCCCCGGTTGATGTTTGGAGGGAAGAATTCCACCGGTTGCCAACCCTCTTCTGTCTTTGTGCACAGACCCATCACGCCGTTCTCGAATTTCAGCATCTGTGTGCCGTCGGCGCTCACTGCCAGTATGCCGTCATTGCTGTTTTTGTTACTCAGCGGTGCGAAAATGCGTGGCTTGGTCCACCCTCCGGCAGTGCGCTCGGTCACGAAAATGTCTTCTCCCCCCAGGTTGTCTTCACGGTCGCGTCCGCAGAAGTAGAGTTTTTTGCCGTCGGCGCTTATGATGGGGTAGTACTGGTTGCCTTTTTTCGAATTGGTGGCGCCTATGTTCTTAATGGCGATAGAGGGGTTCAGAGGCTTTTCCAGCACAGAGACCAACTCTTTGTACTGCGGATTTTTACCGAGCAGGTGGGCATATTTTTTTGCGGTTTGCAGTGCTTTCTCCCAGTCTTTTTCTTTGACGGCGTCGCGAATCAACACCTGCAGCGCCACTATAGCCAGGTCTTTGTCACTGGCCATTTGCAGGTACTGTTCCAGCCTGACGTGGTCTTCTCCCGCCGGCACAATGGTCCTGAAATCGAGGTCTTCCGCATATTTGGCGGCTGCCATGTCTTTCTGGAAGGCGGGTAGTTTGGTCACTTCGGGATAGTGGCTTTTCAGGTATTCCAGTGTGCTCACCTCTCCGTCTTTGGCCATCAGGGCGTAGGTCTGCTTCAGCAACTCGCTGCGTTTGGCGGGGTTGCTTTCGTTTTCCAGACTCATCAGCAGTCCTTTGGCTATGCGGTCGCGCTGGCTGAGGCGTAGCAGGCTGTCGCTGGCGGCTTTGCGGAACTCTTTGTTGTTAGGGAAAAGTGTCAGGAAGGTGACGTAGCTGCTCCAGAGGCCGGGCACAATCAGGTCATTGTAGGCGTGTTTCTGCCCTAGGCTGTCGGCCAGTTTCGCATACGGACTGTCGGGATACGTTTCGGCGTACCACAGGTAGTTGTTTGTCTTGTTGGCGCGCCGGATCATGCGGAAGGCTTTGCGCCATATGCTGTCTTGCACTTCGGCTTTGCGTGTCGTTTCCGGGAACCTGCTGAGGAACATCTCGTAGCCGTGTCTGGTGTTTTCCTTAGATGCCATCTCGTACGCCAGTGTCTCGATGCGGGCTTTGGCGTCGGGCACCTGGGTGGCATAGGGGTAGGTGGTGACGAAGTGCTCGTAACCAGTCTCTGTGTTGTCGGTCAGGGCCCTTTCAAACGCCAGCTCGTAGACTTTGTTCTGCGCACGGTCTTTCCATTCCTGCCGTGCCAGTTCAAAGTAGTGCAGGTAGTGGTTGAATGCCTCTACTGTGTTGGCTTTCTCTGCCTTCAGCAGCCCGTAGCGGCAGGTGGTGTCGGCCAGGCTGCGCAAACTCTCGTTCGTGTAGCCGGCTTTCTGCAGTTTTTCCTGTTTTTTGGGGTCGGTTATGCCGATGAGCCTGCGTTGCAGGTTGTTGGCAATGTTGTACGCCTTCAGCGGGTTGAAGCCTTTGTAGTCTTGTTTGCAGAAGAGTACGCAGCGCCAGTAGTTGTATTCGAAGAAGGCCTCTTCGGTCGTCATCTTGTCGCGCTGGTTGTCTAATTCTTTGTCTGCTTTCTCGTAGTTGTGTTGCTCGTTTATTAGTTTCCCGAAGTTGGCTCCCGCCGCACTGATGTGGCACAGCAGGAAGCATACGGTGGCGGCCGCCAGGCGTTTGCCGGCAGACCCGAAAAAAGAATTTATGTGGAAGTTAGTCTGCACTTTTGTGTAAGATATACTCTATCTTTCAAATTTAATCCTTTTTCACCATATTCACAAAAAGAAGTGTTAGGCTTGTGTGTTGGCAGTTTTTTAGAAAATATCGGAATTTGTCCCGGTGTCGAGTAAAATGAGCGTAAGTTCTTTTTCCGATTGTTCCCATAAAAGGAGCCAGTCTGGCTTGATGTGGCACTCCCAAATTCCTTCGTATTTCCCATGGAGAATGTGGGGCTTGTAGTTTTCAGGAAGTTCTCCTTTTTCTGATAGAATGCTTAGAACTTTGCTTAGCTCGTTGATGTCGAATCCTCTTTTTTGACATCGTTTGAGCGATTTCTTGAACTGGTTGGTGTAGTTAAGGCTGTATGCCATGTTAGTCTTCTCCTAGAATTTGTGTTAGCAAATCTTTAACCGAGTCGGCGTGGTGCACACGGCCTTCCTTAATGTCCTCTAGTGCCGAGTCTAAGCTGCTTTTTTTCTTTTGTTCGACTTTATGGACCGATTTCACTCCTTTTATCATTTTTATTGCGCGCCTTATGTCGTTAATGAGTGATTCGTCTTCAATATCTACTATAATTGTGGTGTTATTGTATTTGCCATACGCGTTTGAATTTTTGTAAATATATGATATTTTTAGAACGTCTCAAATTCGTGCCGTGTCATTTCTCCAAAACAAAAAAGCAAGTAGGTGAGAACCAACTTGCTTTTACTTGCGGAGAGAGAGGGATTCGAACCCCCGGTACCTCTCGGTACGGCAGTTTTCAAGACTGCTGTAATCGACCACTCTACCATCTCTCCAAAAAGATGGTGACCCAGCAGGGGATCGAACCCTGGACCCACAGATTAAGAGTCTGTTGCTCTACCAGCTGAGCTACTGAGTCATTTTTTTGAATGTCTTGCGGTGGTCGTTTCCGTTTGACTGTGCAAAATTAGTCTGTTTTGTGAACCCTTCCAAATATTTTTATGCTTTTTTTGCACTTATTTTGTAATGTGCTGAGTTTCATTTTTGAAACCAGTGGCATCCTTTCCAGACTGTTCTTGCCGCACACTTTTTTGCCGCATTGCACAACTTCCGTCTCTCCATTCGTAAGGTGTTACGTTCTTGCCGGGTATGCTTGCTGGTGGAGGACTGTGGATGGTAGAAAAAATGCGCCGTCGCAAAGGACGGCGCATTTTTCTTATGGATGGTACGGGTTATCGTTATTTGTAACCGTAGTTGTTCCCGTAGCTCTTGTAGCTTCCGTAGCTGCCATACCGGTGGTATTGCCCATACACGCCGTTGGTGTTCAGCGAACCGTTCAGAATGGTACACATGCGTTTGAAGGTGCCGCTGTGGTACAGCTCTTCCAGGTCGGGCAGTGCGTCGCGTTGGAATTGGCCCTCGCGCATCACGAACAATACCAGGTCGGCATACTTGCCCACAATGCTGGCGTCGGCCACCAGGTTGAGCGGTGTGCAGTCGAGGAACACATAGTCGTACTTTCCGCGCAACTCGCTCATTAGTGTGTCCATACGCTCGTTTTGGAGCAACTCGGCCGGGTTTGGCGGTATAACGCCACTTGGCAGAATGTCGATGTTGTCGTGCAGTTTGCTCTTTATAATGCAGCCTTTCAGGGTCTCCTTGTCGCCGTTCAGCAGGCTGGTCACGCCTTTACGCATGTCGCAGAGGTTCTTGCTCAGTTCGGCTTTCCGCAGGTCCATGTCTACCATCAGTATGCGTTTGTCCATCAGGGCCAGACTCATGGCCAGGTTGGCGCTGACGAATGTCTTGCCGCTGTTCGGGTAGAAGCTGGTGAACAGTATGAGCTCGCTGTCGTGCCCTGCCATAAAGGAGAAGTTGGTCCTCAGCACGCGGAAGGCCTCGTTGATGCCGTTTCGGTTCTTGTCTTCCACTTCAATGCGCAGTGGCATGGTCTGCTTGCTGTTGTCTTTGATCCGTTTGGTCAGAGGTACTGACCCCAGGAAAGGAAGCGTCAGCCCGTCGAGGTCTTTCTTGCTTCTGACGGTGCCGTCTAGTGTCAGCAACAGCCAGATGATGAAGGTAGGCAGTCCCATACCGGCTATCAGCGATATCAGCAGTATTTTTGCCTTCTGCGGGCTGACTGGCGCTTGCGGACCGCGTGGCGGAGTGATGACGCGTATGTTGCTCACCTCCATATTTCCGCTCAGCTCGTTCTCTTCGCGTTTCTGCAAGAGGAAGAGGTAAAGGGTTTCCTTGATTTTCTGTTGGCGGCCGATGGTCTGCAGGTATTTTTCCTGCTGCGGATTGCGGGCAATCTTCTTGTTGATTTGCGCCTCTTTGGTCTTCAGGGTTTCCACCTTCATGCTGTTCGTGTGGATAATGTTGGCCAAAGTGGAGCTGATGCTGCTGCGCAGTTGCCGCAGGGTCTCGTCCATCTCCTTTACCAACGGGTGTTTCACGCTGCTGTTGGCTACCAGGCGGCGCTTCTTTATCACCATTTCGTTGTAGTTGCTGACCAGGTTGCCCAGGCTTGGGTCGGTAATGCCCGCATTGTTAGGCAGCAGCTGGTCCTTCATCGAGGTGTCGCTGAGGCATTCGTTAATGTATTTGGCTATTTCCAGCTGCGTAACGGCTTCCAACGCACGCGCGTTGTACTGTTTTTGCTCAGTCACGTCGCCCAAGCCTTCGCTATAGACGTTGGTCACCAGCTCTATGCTTTTGTACCCCTCGATGTTGTTGTCTATTTTCCCCAACTCTTTTTCCAGGGTCACCAGTCGGTTGTCGATGAACTTGTTGGTTGTTTCGGCATTCAGTCGGTTCTCTTCCAACCGTTCGAAGGTGTAGATGTCGACCAGGGCTTTCAGCAGGTCGTCGGCGCGCTGTTGGCTCACGTCGGTGAGCGAGAGTTTGATGACCGAACTCATTTTGCTGACCAGCTCCACTTTCATGCCGTTGGCGTAAACATCGGCAAGCACGTTAGGGTTGTCGCGCTTTATGGTTATGCTCCTTTTCTGGTCTTTTTCGGTCAGTCCGTTCCCGTTTGGCTCCACTATAACCTTTCCCACAGGGGTGTTGACGCACTGGAACGCGCGGGCTGTTATTACGGTGTCTTTCTCTTTCGGAAGACGGGTCTCTGGGTCGGTCCAGCGGAAATGCGACAATGCGAAGTCGGTCGGCCCTTTAATGTCAACTTTCAGGCTGAAGGTGTTCGCGTCTTGTGCGTCGGGGAAGGTGGCCGAAATCGGCGACTTGGTGTAGAGGTCGCTGTTGCGCAATAGCTTCCTTTCGTGGTAGGTGGTGTGGAGGTTGAGCTTCTTTATGGCCATATACATCAGGTAGGGGCTCTTGAATTCCTCTATCTCGTTGTCCACCTTGCTGCTGTTGCCAATCAGACCCAGGTCCATCAACTGGTCGCTGATGCCTTTGGCTCCCTTCTTCCCATTCTCTTTAACTAATAGGGTGGTGTATCGGCTGTAGCTAGGTTGAGTCTTTTGCAGGTAGGCGGCGCCCAGGCACAAACCAAGCGCTGTGCAGGCTCCTACCAGCCATTTGTTGCTTTTTATGATGCCGAAAATATTTTTCAAACTCAGCGAATCGTCCGCTGGTTTTACACTCTGCCTTCGGCTCAGGTTCCGTTGCGTTTCTTGCATTTGCTTACCTTACAGATGATTTGTTTTTTGCAAAGATAAGAAATAATTCGGTGTGCGCATACATCCTTTTGCCGAATGTATTTGAGGTGTTTCAGTCTGTGCCGATTATGTCTGTTTATAATCAGTTTGTTATCATTCTATCAACAACCCGAACTTTGGCATTGTTGAAAATTAAAGAGCCGCGGGAAAAAACAATTATCAAAATTTTCCGTAATTTTGCGCAAAATCTAATGGGAAGTGATTTGTTTGCCGTTAAATTTTTAACTACATATTCACGAAGGATTTTCCGTAACTATTTGTGGCTTTGCTGTTTATGCGATAGCAAGGGAACTAAGGATATGTAGTGTCTTTAAATTTTAAGACTTTTCTTTGCACTTATCTTAATATGCTACCTTTCAATGTGACGCTGGCCGGAAAGACCGTTTTGGTTACAGGGGCTGCTGGCTTTATTGGCAGTAACCTGGTCAAAAGGTTGTTTCACGATGTGCCTGACGTGAAGATTGTGGGCGTTGATTCTATTACCGATTATTACGATGTAAACATCAAATACGGCCGCTTGGAAGAAATTGATGCGCTGCAGCGCGACTGGCATTTCGTTAAAGGCTCTATTGCCGACAAGACGTTGGTAGAAAGGCTTTTTGCCGATTACCGCCCTGCGGTGGTGGTGAATTTGGCAGCGCAGGCTGGTGTGCGCTACAGCATTACCAATCCGGGCGCCTATATCGAGAGTAACCTCATTGGTTTCTATAATATTTTGGAGGCTTGTCGGAACCATCCGGTTGAACACTTGGTTTATGCCTCTTCCAGTTCGGTCTATGGCTCTAACAAGAAGGTGCCTTATTCCACCGACGACAAGGTCGACAATCCCGTCAGCCTTTATGCTGCTACCAAGAAAAGCAACGAGTTGATGGCTCATGCTTATAGCAAGTTGTACAACATTCCGTCTACTGGGTTGCGTTTCTTCACCGTTTACGGTCCTGCCGGACGGCCTGATATGGCCTATTTCGGCTTCACCAACAAATTGCGTGAGGGCAAGACCATTCAGATTTTTAATTACGGCAACTGCAAGCGCGATTTTACCTTTGTCGACGATATTGTTGAGGGGGTTGTGCGTGTTATGCGGCATGCCCCTGAGAAACAGATGGGCGAAGACGGACTGCCTGTCCCTCCTTACAAGGTCTATAATATAGGTAATAACAGCCCTGAAAACCTGCTCGACTTTGTGCGCATCCTTCAAGAGGAACTCCTGAGGGCGGGCGTCCTTCCTGCCGATTATGATTTCGAGTCGCACAAACAGCTGGTGCCGATGCAGCCGGGCGATGTACCGGTCACTTATGCCGACACCACGCCGCTTGAACACGATTTTGGCTTTAAACCCTCTACACCGCTGCGTAAAGGGCTTAGGGCGTTTGCTGAATGGTACGCCAAGTACTACATGCCGGTAACCGGCGCTTAAATGTATCTCCTATTGCAGTGGCAAGGAGGAGAAATGAAGAAGATTATACGTTTTTCTAAATAATGAAAGATTTAAAAGATATAAAGGTGGCGGTGGCCGGTACGGGCTACGTCGGCCTTTCCATCGCCACTTTGTTGGCGCAGCACCACCAGGTGGTGGCTGTTGATGTGGTCCCTGAAAAGGTGGACAAGATCAACAACCATGTCTCTCCTATCCAGGACGACTATATTGAGAAATTTCTGGCTGAAAAGCCGCTCAAACTTAAGGCGACGCTCGATGGGGCGGCTGCTTATGCCGACGCCGATTTTGTGGTGATTGCCGCTCCTACCAATTACGACCCTGTCAAGAACTATTTCGACACTTCGCACGTGGAAGAGGTCATCGACCTCGTCCTTCAGGTGAACCCCGACGCTGTTATGGTCATCAAGTCGACCATCCCTGTCGGTTACACCCGCAGCCTTTATGTGAAGTACGCCAAGGTCTTTGCCGAGACACCCGCGCTCAAGGGCAAGAAGTTCAACCTCTTGTTCTCGCCCGAGTTCTTGCGCGAGAGCAAGGCCCTCTACGACAA
>DGTD01000028.1:0-279 GCA_002396385.1 Bacteroidales bacterium UBA4345 | reverse complement strand
ACAACCTCTATCCGAGCCGTATCATTGTCGGCTACCCGAAGATTATAGAACACGCTTCGTTCGATGAGGAGAACGCCGCCATCTGTGCAGTGGGCAATCCGCAGGCCGGACAGTTCGCCCGCACTTTTGCCGCCCTTCTGGTCGAGGGTTCCGCTATCGCGTCTGAACTCGACCCTGCTGGCTCTCTTCCTCAAAAAGAGAGCGGCGACAGGGTGCTGTTTATGGGTATGAAGGAGGCCGAGGCGGTCAAGTTGTTCGCCAACACCTATCTGGCCCTGC
>DGTD01000042.1:25760-127573 GCA_002396385.1 Bacteroidales bacterium UBA4345 | reverse complement strand
GCACACCTGCAAGGCGGGGCCTACCAGGTATATGCTGCCGACAGCAAACTGGTGAAACGCGGCACAGCAAGTTCCACTATACAGGTGACAGACTTGCGACCAGGCGTGTATGAACTGCTTGTGACGACAGGCAGAGATACCGCAAAAACCAAATTTGTAAAGAAATAAAAACACAACAATCACATAAATGAAAAGTCTCAAACACTTTGCCGCTCTGTACCTATAAATAATAGCAAACACCGTCTGGAAGACGGTATCTCAATAACCGGGCACGGGGAAAGGGCTGATCCCTTTCCCCGTGCCCGGACTCCTATGCGGCGCTGGTGCGTTTGGAAAACGCTACGTGGCAACACTGGGGACAATCCTTTTGGGGGCCAAAAATGGCGACAGTGCCGCACCCCACCCGGTTGCATTGTTACCGCTTAATTAAGACCTATTACCTACTACCCATCTCACGCAGATTCGAGAAATTCAAAAAGTCACCTATAAGTTGCATTTTTCAGCAATAAGAAAGCAAAAAGTAGCTAACACGGCAAAAGAACAAGCAAAAAGTCAAATCGATTTTTAGAGGGACAAAATCCATAAAAATTAAAAATTAGTATAAAAACACCTTAAAAACCTTTCAAATTAGAAGAAAACACCATAAAAAACGCTCCAATTTAAAATAAAGACAAAAAAAATATGCGTTACTCCCGTATTTTTAGCGTCATAAGAGGAAAAAGGTATAATTTTGCATTGTCAGTAACAAATGACAAATTGATAAAAGACAAACAAGAAATAATAATAACATAAAAACGCTAAGTTTATGGCATCATTAAGATTCAAAGTTGTAAAGGAAGCCTTTCAAAAGAGACCTGTTGAAATGGCAGCCCCCAAAGTACGTCCTTCAGAATTCTTTGCGAAGTACGTATTCAACAAACAGAAAATGTTCAAGTACCTTCCTCTGAAAGTGTACAAGAAAATGGTTGACGTAATCGAGAATGGTGCTCCACTCGACCGCACAATCGCAGACGAAGTAGCACAAGGAATGAAGACTTGGGCGATGGAGCTTGGCGTTACCCACTGCACCCACTGGTTCCAGCCACTGACAGAAGGAACAGCCGAAAAGCACGACTCATTCATGGAACACGACTGGAAAGGCGGTATGGTGGAAGACTTCAGCGGCAAAGAACTTGTACAGCAAGAGCCAGACGCATCTTCATTCCCTTCAGGAGGTATCCGTTCAACTTTCGAAGCCCGCGGTTATTCAGCATGGGACCCAACATCGCCAGTATTCGTAATTGGCGACACCTTGATGATACCTACCGTCTTCATATCATATACAGGAGAGGCGCTTGATTACAAAGTGCCATTGAAGAAAGCGTTGGCCGCAGTAAACAAGGCAGGAACAGCCGTAGCAAAATATTTTGACCCGAACGTAACCAAAGTAACCGCCAACCTGGGTTGGGAACAAGAATACTTTTTGGTAGACGAAGACCTTTATGCAGCGCGTCCCGACCTGGTTCTGACCGGCCGTACACTGATGGGGCACAACTCTGCAAAGAACCAACAGATGGACGACCACTATTTCGGTTCAATACCAGAACGTGTTGCCGCATTCATGCGCGACCTTGAGATACAGGCACTCGAACTCGGCATTCCATGTAAAACCCGTCACAACGAGGTAGCCCCTAACCAGTTTGAAATAGCCCCAATCTTCGAAGAGTGTAACTTGGCAGTAGACCACAACATGCTGTTGATGAGCCTTATGAAGAAGATAGCCCGCAAGCACGGTTTCCGTTGCCTTCTTCACGAAAAACCATTCGACGGCATCAACGGTTCAGGTAAGCACAACAACTGGTCACTGACCACCGACACTGGCGTACTTTTGCATGCGCCAGGCAAAGATGCAGCCAGCAACCTGCGTTTTGCCACCTTCATTGTAGAAACCCTTATGGGAGTATACAAACACAACGGTCTGCTGAAAGCCTCCATCATGAGCGCAACCAACGCACACCGTCTGGGAGCCAACGAAGCGCCACCTGCCATCATCTCTTCATTCCTTGGTTCGCAAGTTTCAGGTTTGCTCGACCATATCGAGAAAAACGATACCGAAGACATTTTAAAGGTTTCCGGCAAAAAGGGTTACAAACTCGATATTCCACAGATTCCGGAATTGATGATCGACAACACCGACCGCAACCGAACCTCACCATTCGCCTTCACAGGCAACCGCTTCGAGTTCCGTGCAGTAGGTTCAGAAGCTAACTGCGCATCGGCAATGATTGCTTTGAACACCGCCGTAGCTGAAGCTTTGACAAACTTCAAGACCCGCGTAGACGAACGCATCAAGAAGGGCGAAAACAAGGAAGCCGCCATCTTGAGCGTACTGCGTGAAGACATCAAGACCTGCAAGCCAATCCACTTCGACGGTAACGGCTACAGCGAAGAATGGCAGAAAGAAGCAGCAAAGCGCGGCCTTGACTGCGAAAAGAGCTGCCCTCTCATTTTCGACAACTACCTGAGCGAAGAAAGCATCAAGATGTTCCACGACATGAAGGTTATGGAAAAGAACGAGCTGGAGGCACGTAACGAAATCAAGTGGGAAACCTACACCAAGAAGATACAGATTGAAGCCCGCGTATTCGGCGACTTGGCTACCAACCACATCATTCCTATGGCAACCCGCTACCAGAGCGCGCTCATCGACAATGTAACCAAGATGAAGTCCATCTTCGGTGACAAGGCAGACAAGTTGAACGCTAACAACATTGCCATCATCGAAAAGATTGCCGAGCACAACGCATTCATCGCTGAAAACGTTGCCAAGATGATTGAGGCACGCAAGGTTGCAAACAAGATTGAAGACGAACGCGAAAAGGCCATTGCCTACCACGACCAAGTTGAGCCATACATGGAATCGGTCCGTGTACATATCGACAAACTCGAGGAAATCGTAGAAGACGAGATGTGGTCACTGCCTAAATACCGCGAAATGCTGTTTATCCGCTAATTTAGCGAACAAACGACTATAAAAAAGCGCCATTGCCGGTAAAAACCGACGATGGCGTTTTTATTATCGACCCGGCAGTCATAGAATGGATTATCTGATAAAATGCATGGGTTGCCAAGGTTCGCGTTCAGGGTAGTCGGGATTTCCTCCCGTATGTATCTTTTTCAGAAGCCACGCCATATTTGCTCCCAAAGTACGCATAGTCTGCATACCCTCGGAGTCGAGGGCAGCCTCCCCTTCGGCCCTACCATACACAATGTTCCAATACTGAGAGGTAACGACTGGCATATTCATCATCTCGAACGCCATATTAAGGGTTTGGAAGGCAGCAGTAGCACCGCCACGGCGACAGACACAGACAGCCGCAGCCGGTTTGTTCTTCACCTTAGAACCCGCAGCGTAGAACATGCGCTGCACAACCGACAGCACCGCTCCGTTAGGTTGACCATAATAGACAGGCGAACCTACGACCAAAGCGTCGGCCTGCACCATCTTTTCAATAATGCGGTTGCAGACATCGTCGTCGAATACGCAGCACCCCAGCTGTCTCTCGCCACATTGTCCGCATGCGATACAGCCACGGACAGGCTTGGTACCTATTTGCACAATTTCGGTCTCAATACCGTTTTTCATTAGAGTTTTTGCCACCTCGCCGAGTGCAAGGAAGGTGTTTCCGCCCTTACGGGGACTTCCGTTAATCAACAGTACTTTCATGGTCTTGTATTTTGTTTTCACTAAAGAACTACTTATAGGCTTATAATTAGAACATTAATTCACCGCCACGACCTTAAACACCACGCGGCGGTTACCGACTTCTATCGTTTCACCGTCGGAAAGCTGGCGGTCGAACAACAAGCGGCCCTGCACGTCCCAAACCCGCAGGCGTTTGACGCCCTTCGTATAGAGTTTGGAGCCACACTGCCAACAAGACGCCACCGACACATTGTTATCTGGCACCGAAGCCACAGCCGCATTCAAGACAAAGTCTCCCAAAAGATTAGCTCCCAAAACGGCATCGAACTGTTCCGCACTGTTTGCGAACTGAACACACTGATAATTACCATCGGACCTGAAATCGGCATTGCGACTTATTCGGAAATAAACCTTAAAGTTACCATTAGGCAACTGCTGTGGCAAATCGAGAGAGAGAGAAGAAGTTGAATAACTATCAGATTCACCATCACGAGAAAAGAAAGCTCCAACCTGGATGGAAGGGAGAGGCACTTCGACAGTGTCAGTCGCACCCACCAAAATTAAAGACGCTTTTCTATTACCGGACATACCGGCGAAACCCACATTCTGTATAGTTATTTCCATATCGAGTTTGCGGTCGTAAACAGTATCAGACATCAGAGAATTGCGTAACACAAACCGGTAGCCCAAATGGTCTTCTAGATATTTGTAGCCCGAAACACCTTCATATTCCGCATCAACACCAGTCATTACAGAGTCCTTCATTGCAAGTATAGTCGGTTGGTGCCACTCGTAGTTTAAATAAGACGTATGGGTTTTGAATCCCTCAAACGACAAGTAAGAGGGCGTATTAATCGGATGGTCGCCGTTGTAGTTAGCGACCAACTCACCGCCATAAGGGGTATTCTTGGAATAGTTCTGCAACCAGTTGACCATCATTTCACGCGTAAGACTTCCATCGACAGTACCCAAGTCGGAAGAAGAGCCGAGGTAACCATCGTTAAACATACCTGCACGGAACATGGTATCGCCCTTTGCTGCCGCAGCAGCCTTAAAAAGCGGTGTTTCCACAACAAACTCCTTCTTCGACAGCCCCAGCCAAGTAGCAATAATATCAGGTCGTCGCACCAGAACCTTGATTTCCGGAGAGGTGTAAGCAAGCAACGTCTGCAGCGCGCCAGCTATATTGGCATTTGTTCCTATCTGGCTTGAATGCATCTCGCCCCATGGGCCATACATGCCCAACTCAATTGCCAAAATAACGTCAGCATTCTTATTATAGACAGGAGCCAACTGTCTCAGATGGCTAAGAATCAGACGTTGGTCACCTGGCTCCGTATTAGTTTTCCCGTTATACCATGGATCGTAACAAACACGCACAACCACCATCTTACCCCTTTTACGAATACCAGCGAATGTTTGGTCAAGGGCATCAAGGGCATCAAGGGTCAGAGGTTGCGAAACACCCCACAACGTGTCGGGACCCTCGACCGACAGCACCGCATTTTCACTAAATTCGGAAATATCGACACGCAAATGGACTAAATCGCCCCAGGTATTCGCCGGTTTGTTTTCCGCAGGTTTAAGGTGTAGCGCACAGGTACGGTAAAATCCGCGTCCCGTGTTATTATTCAGCGACAACAAAGCGTCGGAATAAGAGAGTTGCTGCTGTTTCAAAGTCGCAGAAACATCTAATCCGATAATCCATAGCACAACAAATAAAATAAAACGTAAGACTTTGTCCATAGGCTGTCAGAATAAAGAGAAATATCTTCACTAATTACAAATATAGAATATGTTTTAATAAAAGGCAAAGTACTAGAAGAAGGCAAAAAGAGCGCATCGGGAAACAAGGATAGGTTGTATATGACCTTGTATAGAAACGAAAGAACGGTTTCTATCACTGTTTTTTGCGTACTTTTGCAAAAGAAAGATAGAGAGATGAAAGACAAATACAACATAACCGGCAACCTGCAACGCCAGCGCGAGCTTCTGAAAATGGAATACGACTTTGAGAAAAAGGCGTACGAGGAGAAATCGAAGCTGACAGGCATCGCCTGGAAGGTAAAAAAAGGCATCTGCTGGTTTCCACTTACCATAGGGCGTACCTACTACAATGCCATCAACCAGTTCTGCGTCGACGTGTTCAGAAACACACCCAATGAAGAGCAACCCGAAGAAGACAACGTCTTCGAATACGGGAAACCCGTCAGTTTCTTCACGCAAAGCGGATTGGGCGACGCCAAACTGAACGGAGTGACCGGCCAAATCAGCTATGTGGAAGGCGACCGTATGGTGGTTGTGCTGAACAGGGAAGAACAGATAAACGTCTTGAGGACAGCCGAGAACCTGGGTGTTCAACTTTATTTCGACGAGACGACCTACCAGTTGATGTTCGATGCCCTTCGCGCCGTTGAGAATGCGAAAGGAGACCGAATAGCCGAATTGCGCGACATTCTGTTGGGGACCCAACCTGCCACTTTCAGGAATAACCCACCCTTGCGTTTCCCTTGGCTGAACACCTCGCAAGAAGCAGCCGTAAACAAAGTTTTGAACGCCAAAGACGTGGCCATAGTGCACGGACCACCGGGAACCGGGAAAACCACCACACTGGTAGAAGCCATTTGCGAAGTACTGAACCGCGAGAACCAGATATTGGTCTGCGCACAGAGCAATATGGCCGTAGACTGGATTAGCGAGCAACTGAACGACCGCGGCGTCAACGTGCTGCGAATAGGCAATCCGACCCGTGTAACCGACAAAATGTTAGGGTTCACCTATGAGCGGCGTTTTGAAGCGCACCCACTGTATACCGAACTGTGGAGCGTACGCCAAGCCATGCGCCAACTACGCAGCCAGACAAAAAGCGGGAACAGAAAAGCCATCCACGAAAAGCTCAACAGCCTGCGCGACCGCTGTACCAATCTGGAGTTAAGCATCCGACACGACCTTTTCGACCAGTGCAGAATAGTGGCCAGCACACTGACCGGTGCAGCCAACAGGCTGTTAGAGGGAGTCAGATTCCAGTCGGTCTTTATTGACGAAGCCGCTCAGGCATTGGAAGCCGCCAGCTGGATAGCCATACGGAAAGCCGACCGCGTAATATTTGCCGGCGACCACTGCCAACTGCCACCAACCATAAAGTGCATGGAAGCCGCCAGGGCCGGACTAGACGTCACGCTGATGGAGAAAGTGGTAAAACACCGTCCGGACTGCGTACAACTGCTCGACACCCAGTACCGCATGCACGAATCGATTGCAAAATTTCCATCTGACTGGTTCTACCAAGGGCAGTTGAAGTCGGCCCCAAGCGCGGGTTTCCGAAACATATTGGCATACGAGGCACCGATGGTTTGGTTAGACACCAGCGACCTGGAATATAACGAACAGGCCACCGCCGACTTGAGCGGCCGCTACAATAATGAAGAGGCAAAATTTATAGTAAAGGCACTTGAAGACTACACCGAAGAGGTGGGCATAAAACGCATTCAAGACGAACGTATTGACTTCGGTTTGATTTCGCCCTACAAAAACCAAGTGCAACGACTTCGCCAACTGGTAAAACAAAGCGCAGGGCTAAAACCAATAAAGAAATCCATCACCATCAACACTATCGATGGTTTCCAAGGTCAGGAACGCGATGTGGTATTGATTTCGCTAGTTCGTTCGAATGAAGAAGGCAACATCGGCTTCTTGCGCGAGCTAAGGCGTATGAACGTGGCAATAACCCGCGCTAAGATGAAACTCATTATAGTAGGAGCAGCCGACACACTAACCCGGCACCCGTTCTACAAGAAGCTATACGGCTATGTGGAACAAGACGGGAAAGTAGTGCGGGTACCACAACCCGACAACGGGGTTACGCAAACAGAAACCGTACAATAAAACAATGGGCGGTACCGCAAAAACGGCACCGCCCACATTTCTTATCTGGAACAGCTATTAATCGAAGTTGACTGTTGGAGCATGCTCAGCGCCAGCATCAGCCTGAAACATAGCCTTTGCAGAATAGCCGCAAATAGAGGCTACCAAATTGCCAGGGAACAAGCGTACCTGCACGTTATACTCCTGCACAGCGCTGTTGAACTTGTTACGCGCCTCAGCAATACGGTTCTCGGTACCCTCTAACTGAGCCTGCAACTCTTTGAACTGCTCGCTAGCCTTCAGTTCAGGGTAACTTTCCGATACGGCAATCAAACGGCTCAAACCAGAATTCATCTGGGCAGAAGCTTCAGACAACTGTTTCTGCACCTCGGCCAACTTTTCCTCAGAAAGGTCTTCGGCGTTGATGTTGATAGCAGAACTTACCTTCGCACGGGCATTGGTAATAGACTCGAAAGTCTCCTTTTCGTGCTTAGCGTAGCCCTTAACCGTATTCACCAAGTTACCGATAAGGTCGAGACGACGCTGATACTGTGTTTGAACGTTAGCCCAAGCCTTGTTAACATTCTCATCTTGAGAAACAAAGCCATTGCGTGTAGAGATGAACCACAATGCAACAACAGCAAGGCCAGCCAACAGCAAGATTGTACTCTTTTTCATATAAATTAATTTTTAGTTAATAATCAGCATTAAAAAATTAGAAACGGCCACCTGCACCTCCACCACCGAAGCTACCTCCACCGAAACTGGATCCTCCACCAAAACTTGAGCCGCCACCCGACGACCACCCTCCGCCACCATACGAGCGACTTGGGGTATGGTCTACAAGATCCTTTTTTGAGATACGCCGGCCACAGTTTTTACACAAATAGTGCGTAACAACCGTTTCCTTATAACCAGAACGGTAACGGTCGACACCCAACTTCTGCATCTTCTTATTGCAGTACGGACACCGCCCAGACCGCCATATAGCATAGAAAAACAGGAGCAAAGGGCAACCGAACAGAATTATCAGGATAACAAAGTCGCTTGTTTCCCATTCATAGTCCTCACTATATCCGCCAAACGTATCAATTCCACTCAAACGGCCGTATACGGCATTAACACCCGCCTTCATACCGCCATCCCAATCCCTATTTTTAAAATAGGGAATCATCTTCAATTCGATAATCCGTTTACAGATAGCGTCAGGCATATCGCCCTCCAAACCCTCGCCAGTCACGAAACGGACAGCGCCCATACTGCGGGCCAGCAGAATGACCAGGCCACTGTTGATATTCTTTTTACCGACGCCGTAATGATTGCCAACATCTTCCGCAAAACGGTAATCGTCTTGGGGACTGATGCTATCGACAGCGACCACCAACACCTGCACGTGGGTACTGTCTTCCAGTTGCTGCAACATACGGCACATATCGTCTACCACCGGTTGTGACAAGAGACCATCGGGGTTGCAGACGAATTTGTTCACACCTGAAGTAATTACAGGCAGATTTTCGACTGTATAGACCTTAGCGTTAACGGCTAATAACGAAAGAGCCGACAAACAGATGACGGCGAACAATTTCTTAATCATACTCACAAAAATAGCAATATCTTAAGATTAAGAGAAAAAAAAGCGGTGAAAGTTGGCGCAAACTGGCTCAACTTTCACCGCTATAACAACAAAAAAGGCTTAGTGATGGTGGTGCGCATGATGATGTCCGTGTCCGTCTTCATCGTGTTCATGGTGGCAACAACAGCAGCCCTCGTGATGGTGGTGTTTATGCTCGCCTTCAACAGGCAGAACATCGCCAAAATTCTGCCGTTGGATGCGGATAGCGTTCAATACCGCCAAAAGGGCCACACCGCTATCGGCAAAGACACCCATCCACATATTGGCCACGCCGAACAAGGCTAACACCATGACAAGTATTTTCACACCCAAAGCCAGCGTTACATTCTGCCAGACGACAGCACGCGTATTTTTCGCAATTTTAATAGCAGTAACGACCTTCTCGGGTTTATCGTCTTCAATAACCACATTAGCCGTTTCAACCGCCACATCGCTACCCATAGCACCCATGGCAACCCCCACATCGGCAAGAGCCAGGACAGGAGCGTCGTTAATACCGTCACCAACAAAGGCAACAGGCATTCTGTCGTGCAGTTCCCCAACGCGGGTCACCTTATCTTGAGGAAGCAAGTCGCCATAAGCGAACCTGATACCGACAGCGTCGGCCAACAGACCGACTTGTTGCTGACGGTCGCCAGAAAGCAGATGAACCTCACTAACACCCACCTCGTATAAATCGGAAACCATCTGTTTCACGCCATCTTTAGGCTTGTCGGCAAGAGCCACACACCCAGCATACCGTCCACCTACAGCGCAGAAGACGAGGGCACCCGACTTGTCAGCAACCGAAGCAGGGACATTTACACCATTCTCCAACAACAACCTCGCATTTCCGGCAAGTACAACCTCACCATCCAACTCAGCCTTCAACCCGCGTCCGGGAATTTCGACAGCCTCAACATTATCAACCAGTTCAATGTTATTGTCAGCAGCATATCGGCAAACTGCCTTTGCCATAGGGTGTGTACTATGAAGCTCGACCGCCGCCAATTTACCGACCAGTTCGTTAACGCCAAACGGTTCAGCCGGCACCACATCAGAAACACTGAACAGACCTTCGGTCAGTGTTCCGGTCTTGTCAAAGGCCACAGCCTTAACTTTG
This sequence comes from Bacteroidales bacterium UBA4345, assembly GCA_002396385.1. Taxonomy (GTDB): domain Bacteria; phylum Bacteroidota; class Bacteroidia; order Bacteroidales; family Paludibacteraceae; genus Physcocola. The sequence goes on along the minus strand of DGTD01000042.1, from coordinate 117,289 downwards.
AACAGAGCATCGAGGTAATTTCCGCCCTTGACCAGAATGCCGTGGCGCGATGCCGCACCTATACCACCAAAATATCCCAAAGGAATGCTGACAAGCAAGGCACACGGACATGATATAACCATAAACACAGCCGACTTGCCCAACCATTCCTTCCAGTTATACGCCTCAAAGAACCCTGTCAAATGAGCAATAAACGGAAGGATATTAACCAGGACAACCAGTCCGATAGCAATAGCCGTATAATAGCGCGCAAACCTGCGAATAAACAATTCGGTACCCGACTTTTTATCGTTCGCCTTCTCAACCATCTCCAAAATACGTGGCATGGTAGAGTCGGAAAAGCGTTTAGTTACAAGTACTTTAACACTTTCGGCAAGAGCGATCATACCACTCAGCACCGCCTCGTCTTTTTCCAACGTACGCGGAGCGCTCTCACCAGTGATGGCACTTGTATCGAAACTTGCATGTTCAGACAGGAGGACGCCATCGAGAGGAACCCTTGCCCCCGCTTTAACGAGGATTGTTTCGCCAACTTCCACAGTAGAGGGTTCCACTTCAACGGGCAGCCCCTCACGTATAACTACGGCCACCGACGGACACACATTGAGCAACGACTCAATTTCATCGTGGGCCCTATCAACAGCCATATCCTGCAGTTTTTCACCAATAGTGTAAAACAAGATGACAGAAAGGCCTTCAGGATACTCACCAATAACGAAAGCCGCAACGGCAGCAGCCACCATCAGGAAAAATTCGTTGAAGACGCTACCCTCTTTCCATTCCTCCAGCATGTGCCTGAGCACAGGCAGTCCGACGGGTAAAATAGCGACCAAGTACCATACAAACCGGAAAGAGGCATTCCATCCATAATCGGCCAAATGCCATTCGTCAAGCACACCGGCTACCAGCATAACCGATGACACAATAAGAAACCAATACTTTTTCAGATACCGCATAAACCTAACATTTATCAGATTACGATTCAAAGTTAGGTAAAACGTGATGCAACCCGTTTGCAAAGAATCAGACAGAAGGGAATTGAACCCCCATCCGCTGCTGATAGGCCCGGCGGGGGAAACGCCACTCCGGCCAATCGGAAGGCCGTTTAAAATAGGCGAACGACAGTCGGTTCGCACTCCATTCGGTCCAAGTGTCGGCATGGTTAAAAGGTTTTCCAAACCGGCATGCGGACCTAAAGGCGCTCCACAAACTTACAGGAGCCACCCTAAACCAAAAGAACCACCAGCCGAAATAGCGGCGTTGCAGAATGTGTCCGAACTCATGTCGCAGCAACGGGATGTTATCGACCAGAGAAGGACTGCACAAAATTCCTATGCCAGGCAGTGTAAGGGCACAGCGTCTTTTAGTAAACGGATAAAAAGGAACCGCATATACCCTTACTCCTTCGAAAAACTTCATTAATTAAATAAACTTAAATACTAACTGGTAACAAAGTTAACCATTTGCCAATAAAAGAAAAATGAATATATTTGCCAAATGTAAAAGAAAAAAGCGTAACAAGACACCATAGCATCGTGAACAATCTCGTTAAGCGCGCCCTTTTTGGCGCAATGTATGTTGCCACCATGGTAGCGGCCATTATTGGCAATAGCCCGATAGTATTCGCATGTGTATTTTCGGTCGTATTGGCTTTGGGTTTGCGAGAGTTCTACACACTTAGCAGTCAGATTAAGGGTGTAAAGCCTCAAGTTCCCGTTTCGATTATCGGAGGCATCTCCGCCTTTTTGGCATGCTCACCATCGGTAAACATCGGATTATGGGTATTCCTTCCTATATGGCTGATTCTACTAATAACAGAGTTATTCAGAAAGGAAGAACAGCCTATACACAACCTTTCGTTTAGCTTTGGGGGATTGATGTATGTGGCATTACCGTTCTGCTGTATGGGACAGATAATGCAGTTGGGCAATTACTATCTGCTTGCCTTCTACATTTTTGTGTGGGTTAGCGACACAGGCGCATATTGTATAGGCAAAATGTTCGGCAAGCACAAAATGTCGGAACGGATATCTCCAAAGAAAACATGGGAGGGTATAGGCGGAGGACTGGCATTTGCCCTGATTGCGGGAGCGCTTGCCGCCCACTTCATAACAGACGCCAACAATCCGCTGAGCCTAAATTCGGCATTGTGGATGTTATATGCGGTAGTATCGTTCGTAGTCGGCACCTTGGGCGACCTAGTAGAATCGCTATTCAAACGCTATTTAGGCATAAAGGACTCAGGTTCGTTCCTGCCTGGGCATGGAGGAGTATTAGACCGTTTCGACAGTTCGCTGTTGGGAGCACCAGCCGCATTGGTCTTGCTTGAGGCGGTAAAGGCACTTTCAGAGGCCGTATAAGATACAACAGACGGAATAAGCAACTCAAATAAGCGACAAATAAAACCATTTTATTAATTTTGCATTTGCAATACAAAAGACAGAACGGATGACTATCAACAAAGAAGGCAAAGGCATACTGATAACATTGGCTATTTTATTCTTAATAGCCGACCTTATCGTCTACTATTTCTTCTGCGAATATCCCATTGTATATAAATCGGTTATTACAGGCAGTATCGGCATATATTTGTTCATCGTCAATTTTTTCCGTAATCCCAAACGTCATTTCGAGGGTTATGAAGAAGGAATGGTAGTTGCACCTGCCGATGGAACAGTGGTGGTGATAGAGCCAACGGAAGAAAACGAGTGTCTTCACGAAAAGCGGATTCAAGTATCCATCTTTATGAGCGTTTTCAACGTGCACGCCAATTGGTATCCGGTAAACGGCACGGTAACATATTACGTGCACAACAACGGTCACTTTATGAGTGCCAACCTACCGAAATCGAGCAACGAGAACGAGCGCTCAACCATCATTATAGAAACAGCCGACAAAACCCGCCTACTAATGCGACAGATAGCCGGGGCACTTGCGCGGCGCATTGTCACCTATGCGCGCGAAGGCGAACCATGCAGCGTCAACCAACAGGTAGGCTTCATCAAATTCGGGTCACGCGTTGACTTGTTCCTTCCGCTGGACGCTGAGATTCTTGTCAACTTGAAGCAATCGGTTCGCGGTAACGAGACAGTGATTGCCCGACTGAAGAAAAAGGAAAACTAAGAAAAAACATCCTGGATATGGGTATAAAGAAGCATATTCCAAACACCATTACATGTATGAACCTGATTTCAGGTTCTGTAGCCTGTGTACTCGCACTCAACCACCAATATTTCTACGCATCGCTGGCCATATATGCCGCATCAGTATTCGACTTCTTCGACGGAATGGCAGCCAGATTGCTTCACGTTTCCTCTTCCATCGGAAAAGAATTAGACTCACTAGCCGATGACATCAGTTTCGGCTTAGCACCCGGGATGATATTATACTCGTGGATGTCGCAAGTGACAGGGGCCGGAATAGGAGACCCACTACCCTACTTATGTTTTATTTTGAGCGCATTCGCAGCACTACGTTTGGCAAAATTCAATCTAGACGAACGGCAGACCAGTTCATTCATCGGATTACCAACGCCACCAGTCAGCATGCTCACCGCATCGCTGATTGCCCTGTTCGATGAAAAAATGGCTGGCACCTACGATGTGGAATGGTTGCGCGACATAGCGTCGAACCCGTACGTGCTACTCGCCTACGTGGCCGTCTTCTCATATCTGATGATATGCGAACTGCCAATGTTCTCACTGAAGTTCAAGCACCTGCATTGGAAGGGTAACGAGCCTAAATACATCCTTTTGGGCACATCGGTCGTTCTGCTTGCCGTACTGCAATTGGCAGCCATACCGGCTATCATACTGCTGTTCATAATCATGTCAGTCATACTGTACTTTATGGGCAGGAAAGAGGACGTCAAATGATGTTGAAGAACAATAAAACAAAATAAACAACAATTACATATATAATTCCTTTTTCATTTATCTTTGGAGGAGGAAATAAAATACATTAGGCAATGGAAAAACTCGAGAATCTCGTAGCAGAAAACCTGCTAAAAATCAAAGCTATCAAGGTACAACCACAGAACCCATTCACATGGGCGTCTGGCTGGAAGTCACCAATATATTGCGACAACCGCAAAACCCTTTCGTACCCAGACATCCGCACATTTATCAAAGTGGAAATCGCCCGCATCATCCGCGAAAAATATCCAGAAGTTGAGGTCATTGCCGGTGTAGCAACCGGAGCAATAGCCCAAGGTGCAATGGTTGCCGACGAGTTGGGTCTTCCATTCGTATATGTCCGTTCAGCTCCGAAAGACCACGGTTTGGAAAACCTTATCGAGGGTGACCTAAAAAACTCGCAGAAGGTTGTTGTGGTTGAAGACCTCGTATCAACAGGCAAAAGCAGTCTGAAGGCCGTTGAAGCCATCCGCAAGGCAGGTTGCGAGGTGCTTGGCATGATAGCCATCTTCACCTATGGTTTCCCTGTTGCAGCAGAACAATTCAAGGCAGAAAAGTGCGAACTTACCACCCTATCGAACTACGAGGCTGTTCTTGAACACCTGTTGAAAAAAGACCTCATTAGCGAAGACGACAAAGCAACCCTGTCGGAATGGAGAAAGACTCCTGAAACTTGGGGAAAATAAGACGATTTACGGCTTGATTGCCACTACGAAATAATCAGAGACGCAAAATAACCGCCTTGCTTAGATGGCAGTTTGATTGCGTCTCTTCTTTAATGTAACTATAAAAATGGAGACCTACGAAAGCAGCGTCAAAAAAGTAAACGCAACCGCAGAAGACATCTACAGAGTGGTGTCGGACATGAACAATGTAGCCAAAATGAAGAATATGATTCCTGTCAGCATGAAGGAACAGTACGGCGACAAACTGAAGGTGCTGGAGACGATGGAATGTGACGACAACTCTGTTACGTTCGAGGCGCCTATGGTAGGCCGTATGGGCATTGTGATTGTTGAACGGGAAGAAAACAAAGTAGTAAAATTCGGCGGAAATCCGTCACCCTGCGAATTCAACTTTTGGATTCAAATGAAACAGGTTAATGAAACCGAGAGCGCAATAAAACTCACTCTGAAGGCAGACCTCCCATTCATGATTAAGATGATGGTTGGTTCTAAACTCAAAGACGGTATTGAAAAGCTTGCCGAAATGATGGCGAAGGTTGACTATTCAAGACTTGGACAAACACTAGTATAAAAAACAAACTTAGTAAAACAGGTACATCAGTACCTGTTTTTTTATCGCGACAACCACACTAAAGAAAATTGGTAGCCGCATTAAAGCACCCCCTCTAACTCCAACAATGCGGCTTTACGTTCCAATCCGCCCGCATACCCAGTCAGGGCTCCATTAACGGCCAGCACCCTGTGACAAGGGACAATAATACTGACGGGATTATGTCCAACAGCGCCCCCCACAGCCTGCGCCGACATATGATTTTTCCCCTCGTTCTGAGCCATACACTGAGCCAAAGCCTTGTAAGTAGTCGTCTGTCCATAGGGAATCTCTTGTAAAAGATTCCAAACCGCAAGCCTAAAATTGGAACCGTTTAACGAGAGAGGCGGAATAAAAGAGGGACGGTGTCCCCTAAAATAATCATCTAACCAACGTGCCGCATCATCAAGAACAGGCGTACCGCATTCTGCAGCGCTGGGAAGCAACGTGCTACCAAAGTACTTTTGTCCATCGAACCATAAGCCCACCAGACCCACCTCGTCACAAGCAAGGGTTATTAGACCCAGAGGAGACAAATAACGGGAAACAAACTGCATAAACAGGAAATAATAGAAACAAAAAAAGAGGAAGTTTCCACCTCCTCTTTGTACCCAGACCCGGGATCGAACCGGGATGGATTGCTCCACTGGTGTTTGAGACCAGCGCGTCTACCGATTCCGCCATCTGGGCATTAAGCATACGGTAACGCTTGATTGCGGTGCGAAATTAGGTAAAATTCCTCACACCACAAAGCATTGACAGAAAAATATTGCAAAAAGTGCGAAAAAAGCCATTCAAACACTATATTTCCGCCATTATTCAGAGGTCAATGGCGATTTGAACGACAATCGCGTTCCACTGACCAAGGCAGCGAACAATGCAACTATCGCCCCAGAAAGGAAAGCGGTTCTCGGTCCGCCAACCGGATCTTGAAGAAAAATAAAGGCGACTAACGATGCACCGGTAGTTTGTCCGAAAAGTCTGGCAGTAGCCAACATACCACTGGCACTTCCACTCCGCTCGCGCGGGGCAGACGCAATGATGGTGCTGTTGTTCGGCGACTGAAACATGGCGAATCCGAAGCCACAGACCATAAGCCGCAGCACTACATCGACAACAGAAGGACGTTCGGGCATAAAAAAGAGCAAAAGCAGGCCACACCCAAACACGGTGAGCCCGAAAGAGCTCATAAACCCGGCATGTATACGTTCCGCTAAAAATCCAGACAACGGTGCTATAAAGATAATGACAAAAGGCCAAGTGGTCATAAGCAGCCCTGTCTCCGACTCGTTATAGCCCAAAACGTGTTGCAGAAAGAAAGGCATAGAGACCAGAGCCATCATCTGTGCCAAATAGGAGCAGACGCTTGTCAAAATTGAAAGGGAGAATAACGGAATACGGAGCAAATCGAGCGGTAAAACGGGAAACTGCATCACCAACTGACTACGAATAAAGGCAAAGGCAACGACAATAAACGAGAGCGAAAGAGAAAGACTGGCCGTAATGCCCCAGCCGTGTGAGAAGCTTTCGACTGCCAGGATAAGGAGTCCGAAAGTAGCCGCACTCAGGAATCCACTTTTAAAATCGAAACGCTGTCCATGGTTCTTATTTTGCGAACGCGGCAAGAAAGCCCATCCCAATAGAAAGGCGAGAATTCCAAAGGGGACATTGACCACAAAAAGCCAATGCCAATCGCAAACCATAAGCAGTGCACCGGCAATAGCAGGCCCAGCCGCAGCCGAGGTTGCCACCACAGAAGCGTTCAACCCCAGTCCCCTGCCCAACTGTCGCTTCGGATAAACCAGCCTGACAAGGGTCGTATTCACACAAGTTACAAATGCCGATCCAACGCCCTGTACCAACCGCGACGCCACTAAGACAGAGAAACAGGAAGAAAAAGCACATGCCAAACTGGCCGACGAGAAGACCACGATACCAACCAGGTAGATTTTACGGTAGCCCATTATTTCCCCAAGCGAGGCGAAAGGGAGCAGCAACATGATGGTGGCAAGCTGGTAGGCGTTAATGACCCACACCACAGTGGAAGGCTCGACGCCGAAACCAGCAGCTATAGTCGGCAGAGACACATTTGCAATGCTGTTGTTCACCACCGACAAAAAAATACCGCACCATATACCCAAGACAGCATAAATACGTCGGGGCATAGGCAGCCCATCGGCATAAATTTCCTTATCGGTCGAAGAGTTGTTCATCGTAATAGAAACATAAAACTAAAAAAGCGCCAACTGCAAATGCAATAGGCGCCTAAAATAAGAAGCGGTGAGAGGGGGATTCGAACCCCCGGTACGGTTGCCCGTACGTCAGTTTAGCAAACTGGTGGTTTCAGCCACTCACCCATCTCACCAATCGGAGACAAATGCTCGACATCTTCCCGTTTTGTGGCACAAAATTACATTACTTTTTCAACTTTCCAAAGCTTCAGACAACTTTTTGTGATATTTTCTTTACTTTTGACTTCAAATTATAAACTTTATAGGTTTAACAAATAAAGACCAGACAAAATGGCTAAAAAGAAAAAGAACTGGATATTCGGCATTGTTGCAGCAGTTGTCCTCGCAGGATTAGGCCTCGGTTGGTATACCTACACCACGCTGTTCTCGGCAAACGTAGATTTAAGCAAAGCACAACCAGAACTCTACATCAGGCACGGCGACCAGTTTGAAGACGTAGTGGCCAGCCTTGAAAAGACAGGCGCAATAATCAACATGACGGAATTCGTCAACACAGCCAAACTGAAAAAATACGACAAACACATAAAGAGCGGATGCTACATTCTGAAGAACGGGATGAGCAGTTTCGAATTGGTACGCCTCTTGGCAAGCGGAAACCAGACACCTGTAAAACTGACATTCAACAACAAACGTACAGCCCCAGAACTAGCCGGAAGGCTGGCCGAAGTGCTGGAGATGGATTCAGCCAGCGCACTTGCCGCCATAATGAACGACACCCTGCTAAAGAAGTGGGACGTTGACCAATACAATGCCATCGGGGTGTTCATACCAAACACTTACGAGATCTACTGGGATATAACCCCATCCAAACTTATGGCAAGGATGAAAAAAGAGTACGACAAATTCTGGGATAAAAACCGTAAAGCTAAACTGGCACGCACCGGACTCACACAGAAAGAGGTATCGATATTGGCTTCGATTGTAGAAGAAGAACAAAACCAAAAATACGACGAACAACCGCTAATTGCCGGACTTTACATCAACCGTCTGCGCAAGGGAATGAAACTGGAGAGTGACCCTACCGTAAAATTTGCGGTTAACGACTTCAGCATAAGGCGCGTACTGTCGGCACACCTGCTTACCGACTCGCCTTACAACACCTACAAGTATGCCGGCCTGCCGCCAGGTCCTATACGTATACCCTCGATACAGGCCATCGACAACGTGCTGAACTTCAGAGAAAGCAATTATATATTCATGTGTGCCAAAGAAGATTTCAGCGGCTACCATAATTTTGCAGTCACAGCAGACGAACACGAGGCGAACGCCCGACGCTACCACAATTCACTGAACAAACAACGCATATTCAAATAAACACAAAATGTAGTGTCAAGGTTTTTTCGCATTAAAAAGGATTGAGGTGAAAAATGAAACGACTCGCATTAGCCATACTACCAACCCTATTCGGCACTTTCAGCCAGGCAACAGAACCGATAGAAGTGGAGTTTGACACAACAGGGATTTTCGAAGATGTTAAAGATGCCGTTTGGGGTCAGCCCTCGGAAAGGTCGCCCTTATGGGAAACTGTAGATTTCAGTAACCACTACTCCAACTACCTGATTTGGGAAAACTATATTCAAAACGGAGAAGACGCGACCCAAGACCTACGCGGTTTCAACATTGATGTTGTAGACATTTTCTCGTCATATACGGGGAACTCGGTTAATGCCGTTCCACAAAACGGGATATTCGGCCCACTGAACAAACGGCTGCAAGTTTACGTATCAGACTTCTCGAAACCAGAGAAAGACCAAAGCATCACCATTTATGGAGCAACCAAAAGAGGCAAACAAATCCACCAATTTGTGGGCAACATAAAAATAAAGAAAATTCTACGCAGAAGAAACGTCAATGCCGAACAGGCAGCAGATACCACCAGGTACACGATGATAGGTTCATACGAGATTAAGGAAGACAAGAACAACGAGGGGGCAGGAGTGTTCAGGGGGACCTTTGCGGCAAACGTGAAAGCAGAGCTAAGGTACGACTACCTGAAAGATTCGCTAAAAAGGGAAATATGGAGCAACAACCTGTACGAAGGTCGCTACGGGTACAGCAACAGGAACTTTGTCGGCACATGGACCAGCTACAGCACAGGAGAACAGATGAAAACCATTTGGGGCGACAACCAGCTACCTTTCCCACTAGATTTTAAAATAGGAGTCGGAGAACACCTGAACAACAAATATGTTGACAACGACTGGCAAAACTACCTAAATCCGGAAAGCGAGACAGAAGCCACATTTGACGAAGAAGGAAACACAACCGGTTACAAGCAGGTAGACGAATGGTGGAACAGGTAATATAGATTAAAGTCTAAAAATATTTTGACAAGCAAAACAAAAACATTACTTTTGCACGAAAGGAATGATAATGTGAAAGTAAGATATGATAGAGAGAATCAAAGAGTTCATCAACTATAAAAAGATATCGGTGCGCAAATTCGAAATGGCACTGGGTATGTCGAACGGAACAATACACAACGCGGTAGCGAAAGGTTCGTCCATCTCAAGCCAATGGATTAGCAAAATAGCCCTACAGTTTCCCGACATCAACCCCGTATGGTTAGTTACAGGTACAGGCAATATGCTTAACCCAGAAGAAAATCTGGACTTGGCAAACACCAAGGCGCCCTATTACGACGTTGACTTCTCTGGCGGTTTCAATGAGTTTTACAACGACCAGACACAAAGACCGACAGAGTATGTGGAATGTAAGAGTTTGAAAGGAGTAGAATACTGGTGCAACCTGAAGGGCCACTCGATGGAGCCAACGATAAAAGACGGCGAACGGATTGCCCTCCAAGAATTGCCGGCAAACGGCGCACTACCCAACTTTGGCTCTGTATATGCGATTGTGACGTCGGACGGGCTAAGGACGGTAAAAAGAATAGAGAAAAGCCCCAAGAGGGGGTACCTATTGTTAAAGGCCGACAACAAAGATTTCGGAGAACAAGAGGTGGAAATCAGCACCATCACCCACATTTTCAAAGTAGTAGCCCATTTGGGTATATTCGCTTGAGAATATAACAACTATAACCTCTTTTTCATATATTTGTACGAACTAAGACAAAAGTAAAATGAAACGATACCATTGTATACCATTAGCCGCCCTTCTGATGCTGGGAGGCAACTCATGTAAAAAAGAATACGTCACCAACGAGTACGTAACAAAAAACGAATACATAACCAACGTATACGAATCTGACTACTACTCGACCATACTGAACAGCCAGCAAGAGATAACAATGGACGTTCGTCCCGACTATTTGCAGAAAGGCGACACAGTTGCCGTATGCGCGGCCTCGAACGCAGTTTCGGAAAACGACATTGCCGACGGCATATCGACCCTGAAATCATGGGGATTGAACGTCGTGCTAGCCGACAACATTTACGAAAGCGACGGCAGGTATGCCGGCAGTATTGCCCAGCGTATAGAAGGCCTGCAGAAAATGCTTGACAACCCGAACGTAAAGGCTATATTTATGGCACGCGGTGGATACGGAGCATCGCACATCTTGAATTATCTTGACTTGAAAGTCATGCAGAGCAATCCAAAGTGGGTAATCGGCTACAGCGACGTTACCGCCCTCCACATCGCCCTCAACAATTTGGGAGTAGAAACCATACATGGTCCGATGATGGTTGGTTTCACCAAAGACAAAGAAAGTTTGGACGGACTGAAGAACGCCTTATTTGGGAAAGGTTACGAGAAAGTCAGCATTGCTTCCAATAAAAACTGTGTGAAAGGCACAGCCGAAGGGCGCCTGGTAGGAGGCAACCTCTCACTCATCTACAGCGAAGGTGGAACCTTGTTCGACCTCAATGTAAAAGGGGCCATCCTCTTTATTGAGGACACAGGAGAAGCCAATTATGCTATTGACCGTATGCTCACCAACTTGAAACTAAGCGGAAAACTGGACGCCATACGTGGCGTTGTGGTCGGCGAGTTCACCAAATGCAGTCAAGGCAACGACAAAAGCATAGAGGAGATTATGAAAGATAATCTGGGCGACCTCAAAATCCCTGTAATGTACGGACTCAGCAGCGGACACGACACCAAAAACCTGCCACTATACCTGGGCCGCACAGTCAAACTGAGTGTAGACGACAAGAATGCGACACTGACATTCAAATAACAGACATTTATGGGGATTGCAGCAGCCACAAAAGTAGCCAAGAATCTTGTCAAACGTCTACTTCGCAACAAGTATACGGACAAGTTTCTATATCTGGCCAGAAAAACAATAGACCGCTACCACAACTGGCTGTTCCAGACCCCGTTAGTGTATGTTGACCGCAAAAAATACCTAAAGCGAAGGCTGAAAGGTTGCACGCCCGAAGAGATTGAGAACGCCATTGCGACTACCCCCATAAAGGCCATAGGCGAAGAAATGACCAACAAAATAATCGGACGCTGCATTCTCAGGCACTCGCTCTTCACAGCAGCCCTATCGGCAGCAGCTGCCGTGGCGTCGGACACGTACATCCAGATAACCCTGATAGTGTTCGACATTGTACAATTCCAACTGATGACTTACATCGTTGTACAGAAGTTACTCTACCTGCACGGATACCACGACCTTCGCGACAACAAAGGGCAATTGTGCAAAAGGGCCACCGTTATGATAAGTGCCGTCAGCCTACTGATGGTAGGACGCCACAAAGTAGGGAATGCGATAAAGAAAATAGCCAAATCGGCCGCGAAAAAGGCCGTCAGAGCCTATACAAAGGTCGGAGGCCGCGTCATACTTACAAACTTGTTAAGGCAAGGATTCAAATGGTGCGGAGTAAGCGTCACCCGCGACACCATCAACCTATCTGCCACCATAACAATCGCACTGTTGTGCGCTGTTTTAGCCGCCCTCATCAGCTTTTGGCTGTTCTACCCAATGTGTAAAAGGCTGAACAGGACAATAATGGCCAATGGCTTAGATACCATTAGTAACAGAATTAGAGAAGACACACTTACCGAAACGGTATAAAGTATGCTAACAACAAAGAAGGCCAAAGCAATGGCAGACTGGCTAATGTCTATTTTCGACAAGGTACAGGCGCTAGCCTTTAAACTGCCATTCGTGAAAATAGACAAAACAGCATACCTGCGCCATACCCTGAAGGAGGTTTGCAGTACAGCCGAAATAGAGCAAGCCATCGCCACGTCGCCCATCGAGGTATTAGGAGAAGCCAAGACACACAAAATAGTCAGGCGCTGCATCTGGAAACATGCCCTATTCACATGCACCCTATCGGCACTAGCAGTAGCACCCAACAACAGCACAGCCCAATGGGTGTTGCTCCCCCTTGACCTTATACAATTCCAACTGACCGTCTACATTGTCGCACAGAAACTAATGCACCTATACGGACACTCTACAAAAGGGGGGGGATTTTTGGGAGCGGGAGAGGCAGCAGTGGTAATAGCGACAGTCAGTGCCGTTATGATTGGTACGCACCGCATCAGCCAGACGATGAAAAGCGCAGTAGGGGCAACAGCCCGCCGTACGGTACTACACATCGGCACACGCGCGGGCAACCGGCTTATAGCAGTGAAATTTATCCAACAATTACTGAAATGGCTTGGAATTGAAGTCACAAAAAGTACACTGGTAATATCGTTTGAATACATCATCAGCGCACTGTGTATGAGTATTTCCGCTATAGTCACCTTCTGGCTCATATATCCGATGTGCAACCGTCTGGTCGAATATCTGAAAGAGAAAAACCAGAGGAAATAGCGAAGATTGCGCCACAACACCTTCCACCCGAAAGGATAGACAGCAAAAGCAAGCGGCAGGCGTTGCGAAACAAATTATCTAAAAAAATGCTATATTGTATTCGCAAAAAGTAACACTCTTATAGTCAGCAAATTAATGTATAGTTGTAAAATAGAGCGTTTGAAAAAGCAAGTGACACGCTTTTTTATGACACATATTTTAAGTACTTTTGAATAATATTACCTTAGATTGGTGAAAAGTGCAGTTTAAAGACATATATGGGCAGGAAGCCGTAAAAGAACGGTTGCTAAAATCGGTACGTGAGGGACGAATTCCTCACGCCCAACTGATTTGTGGTCCACAAGGCACCCAGAAGCTGGCACTGGCACTGGCATTCGCCCAATACGTCAACTGTAAGAACCGGACAGAAACCGACTCATGCGGCATATGCCCGTCGTGCAAGAAAATATCGGCACTTATTCATCCCGACCTTCACTTTGCGTACCCGATTGTTAAAAAGGGGGATAAAGACACCACCTGTAGCGAATATGCCGCAGAATGGCGTGAAATGGTCACTAAGCATTCCCCATTCACCCTGAGCCAATGGCTCGATTTCATTGGGGCAGAAAACAAGCAGGCGGTAATATACGCGAATGAGAGTGAAGAAATAAACAACACACTTTCACAAAAAGCCTACGAAGGCGGTTACAAGACAATGGTCATCTGGCTGCCAGAGAAGATGCATGTGGTTTGTGCGAACAAATTACTGAAAACGATAGAAGAGCCATTAGGCAAAACCCTGTTTCTGTTAGTCAGCAACAATGCGGAAGAAGTGTTAGGGACCATCTTGTCGCGTACACAGCGCATACCCGTAGCACCACTGTCCGAAGAAGATATCAGGCACTTTCTGCAAGACCGTCACCCGAATCTCGACCAGCAGGCTGTCTCTGATGCCGCACATTTAGGGAACGGAAGTCTGACCGATGCGGAAGGAAGTCTGACCGGCAGCAGCGACAACCGCGAATACCTTGAACTGTTCAAAAAAGTGATGCGCGCGTCGTATGCCCGGAACGCAAAACAGATGAAAGAATGGACCGAGGAGATTTCCGGCATAGGCCGTAAAAGGCACATCAGTTTTCTGGAGTACGCCCAGCGGATGATACGCGAGAGTTTTATTTCGAATCTGAAGAATCCGGCTTTGAATTACATGACCAAAGAAGAGAGCGAATTTGTTTCAAAATTTGGTCCATTCGTAAACGAGCGCAATATAGCCGGGCTGACGAGGGAACTTCAACTGGCCCAACGCGATATAGAACAAAACACACAAGCCAAACTGGTCTTTTTCGACCTGGCCCTAAAAATGACAATGCTAATAAAACAGTAGGCCTTCGGAAGGCCGATTTATATATATCTTTAAAATACTTTATGAGTTGTAACAGACACCAAGGCTGCAACATGAACTGCAACGGATGCAGCAAACGAACAAATAATAAGTTAGACACTTTTGACTGGTTGTGCGACATACCGGAAGCACAAGCCGCCACCGATTTTGTAGAAGTCATATTCAAGAATACCCGTAAAGGCTACTACCGCAATACCAACAACCTGATGTTGCACAAGGGAGACATGGTAGCCGTTGAATCGTCACCCGGACACGACATCGGTACGGTTTCACTTACAGGGCAACTTGTGCTTCTACAGATGAAGAAGAACAAAATAGACCCGATGCGTTCAGAAATCAAACGCATCTACCGAATAGCCCGTGAGGTCGATTTAGAAAAATACGAGGAGGCAAAAGCCCGCGAACATGAAACAATGCTGAAAAGCCGCCGCATTGCGGAAGATCTGCACTTGAACATGAAAATCGGCGATGTTGAGTACCAGGGAGACGGGAACAAGGCTATTTTCTACTACATAGCCGACGAGCGCGTCGACTTTCGCCAGCTTATCAAGGTACTGGCCGACACCTTCAAAGTGCGCATTGAGATGCGCCAGATTGGAGCCCGGCAGGAAGCAGGGCGCATTGGAGGAATTGGCCCATGCGGCAGACCTCTATGCTGTTCGAGCTGGATGAGCAGTTTCGTATCGGTTTCAACCTCGGCAGCCCGCTACCAAGAGATATCGCTGAACCCGCAAAAACTGGCAGGACAATGTGCGAAACTGAAGTGCTGCCTCAACTTCGAGCAAGACTGCTATATTGAAGCCCAGAAAGAGATTCCAGCCCGCGACATTCCATTGGAAACCAAAGATGGAACCTTCTACCACTTCAAGACGGACGTCTTTGCGAAGACCATGCAGTATTCGAGCGACCCTCACTTCGCAGCTAATCTGGTCACACTTTCCACCGACCGTGTAAGGGAAATACAGGCTCTGAACAAACGCGGAGAAAAAGTGGATAACCTGCTCGACGAAGAAAGCCAGCAGCAACAACGCGAGACAAAGAACGCCGAAGGTTACCAGAATGTTGTGGGCCAAGACAGCCTCACCCGTTTCGATAAAAAGAAAAAGCACAAGGGCAAGGGCGACAAGAAAGACCGCAACGAGAAAAAAGAGCAGAGTAACCAACCTACGCAGCCAGACAACGACCCTGACACCGCAAACAACCAAGGCGAACAGGCTGCTAACGAACAGCCACGCAACGAACGGGGCGACAGAAGAGACCGGGGTGACAGACGCAACCGCGACAGGAGGGACCGGGGTGACAGAAAAGAACGGGATCGCGGTGACAGACGCGAACGCAACGAACGGGGCGAGAACGGACAAGACCAACAAAACCCTGACAACTTAGGCGCACAAAACAACAACCAAGGCGAACAAGAGCAAGGTAACGGACAACCCCAGAACGACCGCGGCGACAGAAGAGACCGGGGCGACAGACACAACCGGGGTGACAGAAGGGACCGGGGTGACAGACGTAACCGCGGCGACAGAAGAGACCGGGGCGACAGAAGGGAGCCGGGCGAAGGTCGGGAAAACAACACTACAAACCAACCACAAGGACGCCACAACCAAGGTAACGAAAACAACGGAGGAAGCGAAAATGCATAAGTTAAAATACCTGACGCTGATTCTCACCGCCATTATAGCAAGCGCCTGCACTGAAAACGTGGTGTTCCAAGCCAGTGAAAGCATGCCCAAGGGTATTTGGGTGAAAGACAACATAGTGAACTTCAACTTCGAATGGGCTGACACTACCGGCAGCTACGATGTGGTGATAGACATAAGGAACCAGAACAACTATCCATTCCAAAACTTCTGGCTTTTCGCCAACCTCTACAACCCAGACGGTGAAGTGTACCGCGATACGCTCAACTGCGTATTGGCCGACAACAGCGGCCGCTGGATTGGAGAAGGGATGGGATCGGTTCACCACCTGCCCGTCTCGTTCATACAGGACGCCCGCTTTCAGAAAAGCGGTAAGTACAGGTTAGAACTGATTCAGGGCATGCGTACCGACTCGCTGAAAGGAATCAGCGACATAGGCATGCGTATTTGTCTTTCAAACAACACCAACAACAAGAAGTAAAAAGACATGGGAAAAGGAAAACTGGCAAAATTCAGCGATATGGACTCGTTTGAAAACGTGTTCCAATATACTTACGGTGTATGGCGCGAGAGCGGGAAACCTTTTGAGAAAAAAGGCCAATGGAGTTCCTACTTCGGGAACAACCATCCGATTGTTCTCGAACTCGGATGCGGGAAAGGCGAATACACAGTGGCCCAAGCCGAGATGAACGCCGATAAGAACTACATAGGGGTTGACATTAAAGGCGCCCGTATGTGGACCGGCGCAAAACAGGCCATAGAGAAAGGGCTGAAGAATGTAGCATTTATCAGGACCAGCATTGAAATGATAAGCGCTTTCTTTGAAAAAGGAGAAATAAGCGAGATTTGGCTGACCTTCCCCGACCCTCAGATGAAGAAAGTGAACAAACGCCTTACCAGTTCAACGTTTCTGCGAATCTACCAACAGATAATAGCAACAAACGGGACAGTCAACCTGAAAACAGACAGCCAGTTTATGTTCACCTATACCGACGAGTTGCTAAAGGCGAACAACATACAGCCCACAGACCGCATAACCGACCTTTACGCTTCAGAGAAGGCAAACGATCCGGTTTTAAGCATCAAGACCTACTACGAACAACAATGGCTGGGAAGAGGTATAACTATAAAATACCTCGCATTTCCACTCGACGACCGCAACTCCTTCACCGAACCCGACGTTGAGATAGAATACGACTCCTACCGCAGTTTCGGACGCGATGCCAGAACCATCATAAACAACGGGAAAATGAACACTGGAAAGAAAGAGATGAGTTTCAGCGAGATACAAGACTATGTACGTCGCGAGCTAGCAAAATACAAGTTCAAGAAAGAACCCCAAGGTCTTTATGAACCCATAGCCTACGAATTGGTTGAGATAGGGGGCAAACGCCTGCGTCCAGCCTTCACGCTATTTGCATGCCAACTCTTTTGTGGAGACGTCCAGCCCGCTTTGTCGGCGGCTCTTGGTCTAGAGATGTTCCACAACTTCACCCTGCTGCACGACGACATAATGGACCACGCGGACAAACGCCGTGGCAAGCCAACCGTACACAAGGTATGGGATGAGAACACAGCCATACTTTCAGGCGACACGATGATGGCGAAAGCCTACGAGCTGATTGCGAAAACCAAGAACAAGTATATGCCAGCCGTTCTGAAACACTTTAACGAGACCGTGATAGGCGTTATGGAGGGGCAGCAATACGATATGAACTTTGAGAGCACACAGAAGGTTTCAATTGCCGACTATATGGAAATGATACGCCTGAAAACAGCCGTGTTGTTGGCCGGTTCGCTCAAAATAGGAGCTATTTGCGGAGGTGCCGATAAAAAGGATGCCAACGCCCTTTACGAGTTTGGCATCGGTGTCGGACTTTCGTTCCAATTGTGCGACGACATACTCGACGTGTACGGGGACACCGAAGTGTTTGGAAAAAACATTGGAGGCGATATTGTAGAGAACAAGAAGACTTATTTATACCTGAAAGCGCTAGAACTAGCGAAAGGCACTCCAGACGAAGCAGCCCTTGTTGACTGGTTTACCAAAGAATCGTTTGACAAGGTTGAAAAAATCAAGGCAGTCACCGCCATCTACAACAGGCTGGATGTGAAAAAGGCGACAGAAGACGAGATGAACCGCCAGTACGAGATAGCAGTCAAGGCCTTGGAGGGAACCTCACTCGATGAGATACAAAAGGCAGAGTTGGTAAAACTGGCCAACGGATTACTTAAGCGCGAGTCTTAAGCAGAATGTGTAATATGTGTTGTTAAAAAAGATAATAGAAGATGCCTTACAGAAGACTACCGAATACCAACCGGGCACGCCTTAGGGCACTTACCGATTTGGTGAACGTGGGCAGAAAATACGACGATGCCTACGATTTGGCCTTCCCCTACAGTTTGCTTGAACAGGCCAGTATGGTTTTACCCAAATACAGGAGGAAAGTATCGGAATACGAGCAAAGCCGCTCACGCCAGTCAGAAAACAGCCGCGGATGCACGACCGAGTCGAAAATGGCACGCATGTATGTGTCGCACTTCATCCAGGTGCTGAACATGTGTGTGCAAAGGGGAGAGATAAAGGCCGAGGCGAAACAGCTTTACGGACTAGAACCCGAAAACTTTTCAGTACCCGACATTGCAAGCGACGAAAACCTGTCGATATGGGGTAAGAAGATTATAGAGGGCGAGAACCAACGTAAGATACAGGGCGGCGTGCCTATTTACAATCCGCCAATTACCAAAGTGTCGGTTTACTACGACTTGTTTATGGACAAGTACAGTAACCAGCGCGTGCTACAGGAAAACACCAACCGCACGTCGAAAAGCATAGTGGAGATGAACGACGAAGTAGACCAACTTTTGCTGGAAATATGGAACGAGATAGAGAAAAACTTCTCGAACCTGCCAGAAGAAGAACGCTTGAAGCGCTGCTGCGAGTACGGCATCATCTACTATTACAGAAAGGGAGAAAGGCCGGAAATGGGCAAGGTGGATCTGAAAAAGACCTGACCCAAAGCGAGGTTGCAAGGTTGCAAGATGCGCGTTTCAAAGCCATAAATGCCTAACTTCATACAACAAAAAATCCATAGGTCACAACTTAAAAAGTCAAGTAATATGAAAAAGTTAATTATAGCCGCTCTTCTCTGTTTGGGAGAGGTGGCAATTTCACAAAACCTGATAGTGTATAACGTAACCGGCACTGCAGAAAAACAGGAAGCCGGGACGTGGAAACGCCTGAGCCGCAGGGAAGTGCTTCAAGAGAACGACATTGTCCGTGTCGGCCAGAATTCTGCCCTCAGCATCCTGAACAAAGAGACCAGCAAGGTATACGCCCTTAAACAGGCAAACGCCCAAAAGGTTTCGAGTCTGATAGCCAGCATACAGGGTAGCCAGAACTCAGCATCGGGCAAATATTTCGACCATATGGTCGGCTCACTTATGAACGGCAGCAGCAGCACTGTAAGCCACAATGCCGCCGGATGTAGCTACCGTGGAGCATCGATAGAAAACGATATGGCACGCGCCCTGGCCTTCAAACAAGCCAACAACTCACTGGTTCAGATCAGTAACGGCACAAGCGACTACGGTGTACGTTTCGACATAATGGACCGGAAAGCCGACACCGTGCTTAGCAACAAAGTGTACATCGGCAAAGAGGCCTACTTCCGTGTAAGCAACACCAGCAACGTAGACCTGTACGTGAACATCATCGACATCAACGCAGAAGGCGAACTATACGACTGCATGCCCGTTGATGAAGGAATGACCCTGAGCCACCTGCTGATACCGGCCAACAGCACCATCGACCTTAAAGACTACCCTATAGCCTTTGCAGAGCCAGCCGGCACCGACCATTTGCTGCTCTTGGCCTATCCGGAGCCCTTCGACCTTCGGGTTGTGAACAAAGTGCTTAAAACACCTGGACTGACCGCCGCCAAAGGCTGCCAGCTGGGCCTTTACAACAAAAAGGTAAGCATAAGCTACTGAAAAAAGGAGACAAACTCCATAAACAAACAAGAGGATGTGCCCGTGCGACACATCCTCTTGTTATTTATAAAGGCAGGCTAAACGCCTGTTACATATTCTTCAACTCTTCGATACACTTTTTCAGCGAAGTTCTCCAATAAGGCACCTTAACACCAAAAGTATTCTTCACTTTGGTCTTATCGAGCACCGAGAAGTGCGGACGCTTCACTTTCGAAGGGAACTCGTCGCTATGGCATGGCTGAATGTCGCACGTGTTACCACTCAGTTCGCAAATTTCCTGGGCGAAGTCGTACCACGAGATAGCGCCTTCGTTACTGAAATGGTAGATACCCTGCTTGTCGAGCATATTCTCCTCGATAACCTTATAGATAAGGGCAGCCAAATCGCCAGCATAGGTAGGAGTACCCACCTGGTCGAAAACGACCTTGAGGCTGTCTTTATCGTGCGTCAGCGTCTGCATAGTCTTCACGAAATTCTTACCAAACGGCGAATAGAGCCAGGCCGTACGGAAAATAAGGTGTTTGCAGCCGGTAGCAGCAATGCTCAGTTCACCAGCCAGCTTGGTCTTGCCATAAACACCATTAGGGCAGGTTGGCCAGTCTTCCTGACACGGAGTACACTTGTCGCCTTGGAACACATAATCGGTAGAGACATGGATAAGTGTAGCATCGACAGCCTTGGCAGCAACAGCCAGATTCTCGACCGCCTTATTGTTCAAGAGGTCGGCAAACTCCACATCGTCTTCAGCCTTATCGACATTGGTGTAAGCAGCGCAGTTAACAATGACGTTAACATTATTAGCCTTCACCATATCGAGTACAGCAGCCGCATTAGTGATGTCGAGCTCGGCCACATCGGTAAAAATATAGTTATTCGGGCTTTTAGCGGCCACACGGCGCATTTCGTTGCCGAGCTGGCCATTAGCTCCAGTTACAAGGATATTCATTGTTATACGCGATTATTCGAAAACTTCTGCATCGAGCAGTTTAGGAGAGACAGTATCTTTAGCAGAGAGAAGTACATCTTTCTCAGGGACACCCCATTCCACATTGATGGTAGGATCGTTAAAGACGATACCCGCCTCGGCTTGTGGGGCATAGACGTTATCGACCTTATAGCAGAAGATGGCTTCAGGACTCTTTACAACAAAGCCGTGGGCGAATCCACGCGGAATGTAGAGCTGTTTCTTGTTATCTTCAGAAAGTTCGACAGCAACATACTGGCCGAAAGTAGGAGAAGACTTGCGAATATCGACAGCAACGTCCAATACACAACCCTTCACAACACGAACGAGCTTGGCTTGGGCGAATTCGCCTTTTTGGTAATGGAGTCCGCGCAATACACCATATGAAGATTTAGACTCGTTATCCTGTATAAACTCAACATGGTGTCCGATGTGTTTGTCGAATTCCTCTTGACGGAACGATTCGAAAAAATAGCCGCGGGCATCGCCGAACACTTTAGGCTCGATTACCCAAACACCCTTTATTTTCTGTTCAATAAATTCCATATAGTATAGTATTATTTATTTCCCTTCCATTTCGAGCAACGAAAGAATATATTGCCCGTAAAGTGTCTTTTTCAAGTCTTCGCCATGCTGGCGGAGCTGATTATCGTTAATCCATCCGTTACGCCATGCGATTTCTTCAATACAGGCCACATAGAACCCCTGTCTGTTCTGAATGGTAGCAATAAAGTTACCAGCCTCGAGCAACGAGTCGCAGTTACCCGTATCGAGCCAAGCGAATCCGCGACCGAACAGATCGACATGAAGACTGCCCTCATTTAAATAAAGCTTGTTCAAGTCAGTAATTTCCAGTTCGCCCCTAGGCGAAGGTTTGAGGGAAGCCGCCTTATCGCAAACAGTTTTATCGTAAAAATACAATCCAGGCACCGCATAGTTCGATTTAGGTTTCTCGGGTTTTTCCTCAAGCGAGAGCACCTTACCGCTGGCATCGAACTCAACCACACCATAGGCCCGCGGGTCCTTCACGTAATAGCCGAAGATAGAGGCCCCCTTTTCGCGCGAAGCCGCCTTACGCAGCATAGCCGAGAAGTTCTGTCCGTAGAACATATTATCGCCGAGAATAAGACATCCGGCGTCACCATTAAGAAAATCTTTACCCAAGATGAAAGCCTGAGCCAAACCATCGGGATGTTCCTGCACAATGTATTCCAGACGCATACCCAACTGGGCGCCATCGCCTAACAGACTACGAAACATAGGAAGGTCACGTGGGGTAGAGATAATAAGCACCTCACGGATGCCCGCCAACATTAAAGTAGAAAGCGGATAATAAATCATCGGTTTGTCGTAAACCGGCATTATCTGCTTTGAAATTGACTTAGAAAGCGGGTATAGGCGTGTTGCGCTACCGCCCGCTAATATAATACCCTTCATTTTTCAGAATAAATTAATAGCAAAATACAAAACAGTGACTATTCCTCCTCTTTTTCATCGTTAGAAGAAGAGCCATAATAACCATAGGTACCATAGCCACCGTATCCGCCATAACCGCCGTAACTGCCATAAGTACCATAGTTGCCGTACCGTCCGTAAGAATGAGCGTCGAACGTACCATTAAGGATGGTGGCCATACTCTTGAACGTACCATTCTTATAGAAGGCTTCCAATTCAGGGAGTGCCTGACGGATAAACTTACCCTGACGGATAACGAAAAGTACCAAGTCGGCATACTTGCCTACAATTGAGGCATCGGCCACAATGTTAAGCGGAGTACAGTCGATGAAGATATAGTCGTACATTCCCTTCAACTCGTTGATGAGTTTTTCCAACCTGTCGGTAAGGAGCAACTCCGACGGGTTCGGCGGCATAGCGCCACAAGGGAGGATGCTCAAATTCTCATGTTCGGACGATTTGACAATAAGATGTTTCAAATCGGAGGTCTGCCCATTCAAATAAGTAGACAAACCCTGGCGTTTGTTTGCCATATGTTTACTCAACTCGGCCTTACGCATATCGGCATCGATCAAGATAACCTTTTTGCCGGTCAGTGCGATACCCACAGCCAGGTTAGCCGCAACGAAAGTCTTACCCGAATTAGGGAAGAACGAGGTGTACATCATCACGCGGCTGTCTTTATTGGCAATCATGAAGTTGAGGTTAGAGCGGAGCACGCGGAACGACTCATTCGCCGCATCTCGCTTCTTGTCAGCCACAACAATACGGACAGGCAACGGAAGTTTGGAATTATCCTTAATACGTCCGCAAAGCGGAATATCGCCCAAGTAAGGCAACGACAGGCAAGCCAAATCTTTCTTTCCCCTGACAGTACCGTCTAAGACATCGAGCAACCAGAACAAACCTACCGGGAAGACAAAACCGAGCACCAGTGCAACAATCAGAATCTGCAGTTTCTTAGGGCTGACCGGTTTGTCTTCGCCCCGTGGAGGCGTAAGAATACGCAGATTGCTGACCATAAGGTTGCCCGACAACTCGTTCTCCTCGCGTTTCTGCAACAAATAAAGATAAAGGCTTTCCTTAATTTTCTGCTGTCGGCCGATGGAGAGGAGGTATTTTTCCTGGCGCGGATTAGCCGCGATTTTCTGGTGAATCTGGTTTTCCTTCCCTTTCAGGCTTTCCACCTTCATGGTGTAAGCTTGAATAAGGTTGTCGAGCGTATTGTCGATAGAAGCGCTGAGAGAAGCCATCTGGTTTTTGATTTCAATCACCAAAGGGTTTTTCTCGCTACTGTTCGACATCAGCCGGTTGTACTTCATAACCATCTGGTTGTATTCGACAATCTGTCTGCCAATACCCTCGTCAGCCAGCCCCGCATTTGCAGGAAGCATAGCCGGCTTCTCGTTAGACGTCTTCAAACAGTTTTTAATAAACTGCGCGATGCTCAATTGGTTGTTCGCCTCAAGGGTTTTAGCCGAGTAAGCGCTCGACTCGCCCAAATAGGAAGTGCCCGCCGCTTGTACATTCGTCAGCAGTTCGCTGCTCTTATAGCGTTCAATATCGTTATCGATACCACCCAATTCCTGTTCAATAATCAGCAGACGGCCGTCAATGAATTTAGAAGTGTTGGCAGCCATTTGCCGGTTATCTTCAATACGCTCGCGGTTATAGATGCTAAGCAGGTTATTGAGGACATCGGTAGCCTTCTTAGGGGAAAAGTCCTTATAGGAAATGTTCACAACCGACGATTTTTTCGAAACAAGTTCCACGCCCAAATTGGCAGAGAGTAACTTCGCCAGCTTATAGGGGTCAGACTTCGAGATAAGCACCTCGGTACCCACACAATCGGAAGAGAATTCGGAAGAAGGGGCCAGCGAAACATCGCCCACCGGAGTTTTCACATTTTCGAAAGGTTTTGCAACAACAGTGTTTTCAAACTCCACCTCATCGCCCAAGTTGCTGTCGTATTTCTTGAAACCATAGAGTTCGAATTTGTTTACAGAGACGAACTTCACCTTGAAACTGAAGACATCCTCATCACGCAACTGTGGGAAAGAGGCCGTCACAGGAGTCATCGTATAGAGGTCGGTAGCCTTCAGGAACTGTTTTTTCGTGTAGCTGACATCTAACTTCAGTTGTTTGACGACCATATACATAAGATAAGGCGATTTGAACGCCTCAATCTCGTCATCGACAGACGATTTTGTAGAAAGCAGGCCCAAATCGGAGAACTCGGAAGAGATTCCACCCATAGCCCCACCTTTTTTCTCGTCTTTCACAATAAAGCTAGTTGTGCTGGAATACATCTTCGGTGTATGCCGAAGATAGACGAGAGCCAAAAGCAAGAAACAAACTATGGACAGAATTATCCACAGTTTGTTGTTAACTATTATGTCTACTATATTTTTCCACTCCAAGCTGTCTTCCTCACCCTCGGAATGCTGGATGGCAGACATGTACTGGTTATTCTCTTCAAACATAGAAAATTTCGATTATCTTTCCCTACTATTATTTACTTGAACTATTCGAGGCGTCTCTATCAGCCTTCGTTTTATTCAAATTATAAGTCATAATTGCCAAAGAAACAGAAGCGATTGTAGAGGCTACACTTACCCAGAACGAAACATTTTGGAAGTTGTTGCCAGAAACGGTGCTTTGGTTGGAACGCATTCTGTTCGGAGCCACATAAATAACATCGTTCTGCTTCAAATAAAAGGCAGGAGACTGGAAAATTGAATCGGAACGCAAATCAAGCCGGTAGGTAACACGTTGTTGTTGTTGTTCACGCACCACAAAGACCTCGTCGCGCCGACCGTGAATAGTCAGGTCACGGGCCATAGAGATAGCCTGCAGGACATTCACATTATTGTCAGTAATTGAATAGGCGCCAGGAGAATTGACCTCACCGGTAATATAAATCTTCAGATTGGCATAGTTCACCGTAACGACAAAGTCTTGAATCAGTTCCGACTCTTTAATTTTCTGAGCGATGAGGTTGCGCGCCTCTTCACGAGTGAGTCCACCAACCTGTATAGAACCAATGATAGGGAAGTCGATGGTTCCATCGGAATTAACCGTATAAGTAATAATGGAGTTAGTGGTATTAACACTGCTAGTAGAAGTTTGGAAGGAAACAAGCGGCATATTGAGAATAGCAGCCAGTTCAGGGTCCTTACACGAAACAACAATCTGCAACTGGTCTCCCGGTTCAATCCTAATAGTATACTGGTTTGCGATTGCAGCGACCTGGTCAATCTCGTTGTCCTGCAGATAAACTATATTTTTGCGGGCGTTACAAGAAGCCAGCAGCAAGCATACGGACGGAATTAAAAGTAATTTTTTCATTATCACTTATAACAGAAATTTACCACAAAATTAGCATTAAAAACTGACAGCACAAAGAAAAAACGGGTAAAGCGCCCATAAGTGGGGTCTACTTCACACTCTTCTTTGCCAGCGTATCGAAAACAATTTGAATTATATCGTCAACATTCTGGTCGGTTAACGACGGTTGCGACGGCAGAAGCAGGCCGCTTTCCCCCATACGCTTTCCTACCCTGTTACCATAGAACGCCACATCCCTATATTGTTCGAGAGCATTAAGGGAAGGAGAGAAAGGGCAGCATCCGCAGAAACCAGCCTCCACAATCGCATCCACGACCTCGTCACGTCCGACTCCGAGCTGTAGCTGGTCGATGACAAGCGGCGCATACGCGTTGCTAGGGTGTATATAATGATGCCTTTTTTGGAAGAAGGCCAAACCCTTTCCGTCTTTAAAGGCATCGAGATAGCGGTTGTAAATCAGTTTTCTCCTTTCCTGTTCACTGTTAAAGTCTGAAAGGGAGTAAGAGCCGCCCAAAGCATCGGTAAATTCCACTTGGTCGTGCTTCAGGTGAAGGTCAAGGAAGCCTTCGAACTCAGGGACCGCATGAATAAGCACCCCCACTCCATCGGCCGGGTTCACCGGGTTGTTGACAGAATAGACGGCATACTGCCCCATCGTGCCGCACAGTTTGTCTTCGAAACCGGCACCCCAGGCCCCGACACAGTCTTCAATAAGCGGAATCTGGTGCCGTTTGCAGACAGGTACGACCTCGTCCATAAAGGCAGGAACACCCAAATGGTGCTTAATCACTACAGCTTTAGGCCGGACCCCCTTAGAAACGACACACTGGTTAATCACCATTTCGACGATCATAGCCGAAATGTTCCAATTCGATGCCTCACTGTCAATCAAAATTGGAACCGCACCTAAAGAAAGAGCCGTATCGAGTGCGAATTTGGCACCCATCGATTGGATTAAGACAATGTCACCCTCTGCCACGTTACAAAATTGCAACGCGGTACGAAACGCATTATGAACGGTTTTCAGCAATTTGAATTTGACACCGTTTCCCAAGTACTGCCGGATATCATCAGTCGAGAAATCGGGATAAATCAAGTTCTCATTTATAGCTAAAAAATCAGAGAATAACTTCTTATAGTCCAATCTTCAATTTAGGTATACTTAGTATGAACTCTACGAAGGTGTGAATTTAATCGCGCCGGTTTCCGAAGAAACGTAGCAGATAGAGGAAGAGGTTGATGAAGTCGAGGTACAAGTCGAGAGCTCCATAAACAGCAAGTTTGGTCATCGACTCTTCATCGTTGGCAGAGAAAGCCAGAGCCTTCAGTTTCTGGGTGTCGTAGGCAGTCAGACCAACAAATACCAGCACGCCTATTCCGCTAATAATGAACTGGAACATAGAGCTCTTCAAGAAGAAGTTCACCAAAGTGGCAACAATCAGACCAATGAGGGCGAAAAAGAGGATCTTACCCCAACTTGTCAGATCGGACTTAGTGGTAAACCCGTACACACTCATCACGCCAAAGGTGATAGCGGTCACCAGGAATGTCGACACAATAGAGGACTCGGTATATGCCAGGAAGATAACACCAAGGGTCAGTCCGTTCACCACCGAGTAAATGACGAACAACAAGGTGCACATGCTTGCCGACAACTTATTGATTGCAGCTCCTATACCAAACACCAACGCAAGTTCAATACCGAACAAAACCATTGGCGTATAACCCGTGAACAAAGTCTGCTGAATTGCCACATTGTGGCCGGTAAGCCAAGCAGCCAGACCGGAAAGCAGGAGAGCGAAAGCCATCCAGCCATAAACTTTACTAAAAAAGGCAGAGATAACCTTGTTAGAGGCGATAGGGTCGGTAAAGCCACCGTCACCAATTGATTTAACCTCTTCACCTTCTACCAAATTGTCAGGATTCCAAAAATCACGTTCGTTACTCATATAATTAATCTTTTATATTATTTTTCTCTAAATGTACAAATATCGTTCTATTTTTTTAATTATTACTAACTTTGTACTGCAAAAAAACATAAAATGGCACTCAACTATATCTGGGTTGGTTTTTTCCTTATAGCGCTAGCAGGAGCGCTCTTGCAGAGTTTCGTGTTCGGCGACTGGGCCGTATACGAGCGCATCATCAACGGAACATTCACCATGGCCAAGATGTCGGTCATGGACATAGCCCTGCCCCTGTGCGGCACAATGACGTTGTGGCTCGGCATAATGAACATCGGCCAGAAAGCCGGTGCCATCCACTTCTTGTCGCGCATTATCGGGCCGTTTTTCGCGAAACTGTTTCCCGAAATTCCGAAAGACCATCCGGTTAACGGAGAGTTAGTGATGAATTTCTCGGCCAATATTCTCGGTTTGGACAATGCCGCCACCCCGCTTGGCTTAAAGGCGATGAACAGCCTTCAGGAGCTGAATCCGCACAAAGACACCGCCAGCAACGCACAAATAATGTTTCTGGCACTGAACACATCGGGTCTGACCCTGATACCCGTAGCCATCATGACGCAACGGTTCGTGTTAGGAGCAAGCGACCCCACCGACGTATTCATACCGCTGATATTGTCAACCTTCGCATCAACACTCATCGCCATACTTTACGTAGGCATAAGGCAGCGCCTTAACCTGTGGAACCGCACCGTCATCGGCACCCTGTTGGGCAGCATCGTGCTGTTGGGTGTCATGTTGTACATTTTCACAGGCATGGAGCAGAAAAACATGGTATTCGCATCGAAACTGGCCAGCAACTGTCTGCTATTCGGCATCATCATCAGCTTCATAGGGGTAGCCGCCTACAAGCGTGTGAATGTATACGAAGCCTTCATCGACGGAGCAAAGAACGGCTTCAACACGTCGGTGAAAGTAATTCCCTACCTGGTGGGCATGTTGGTAGCGATTGGGGTTATGCGCGACTCGGGAGCGCTAGAGTTCATCCTCAGCCTCGTGAAACATTGTTTCAGCTGGTTGGGGAACACCGATTTTGTCGATGCCCTGCCAACGGCCATTATGAAGCCCCTGAGTGGCAGCGGAGCGAAAGCCATGATGGTAGAAACCATGAACAACTATGGTGTAGACTCGTTCGCCGGCAAACTGAGCTGCCTTTTCCAAGGGGCGGCCGACACCACATTCTACATCATAGCCCTTTACTTCGGATCGGTCGGAATAAAGAAGACCCGTTACGCAGTGACAGCCGGTCTGGTAGCCGACATAGGTGGAGCTATTGCCGCAATTTTCATTGCGTATGCATTTTTTTATTAATTTTGATTAAAAAAACAGAGAAACGCCCATGTATCTGATTAAATGCGCGAAATGCAACAGTCTGGTGGAAGTGAAGACCGAGTACCTCATGCTATGTCCGAACTGCAAGAACAAACTTGAGAACAACTACCAAGACTGGCGCAAACAGAAAGAGAACAAGGGAAAGAACTTCCAAATATATGTGAAGGAAATCTGCATCTCGTCGGAAGAGCTTGAGGCACAACAACGGCACGAGCGTATGCAGAAACTGTACTCGCCAGAAAAAAACAAGGTACGGAAAATAGCCAATTTCGTCTTTTCAGCCCTACTGGTTATCGGCTCCATTGTATTAGCCATCCGCCTGCAGCGCCTGTTAGGCGAGAACTGGATGCGCAACGCCCTATTGGGCATCAACGCCGGCACAGCGGCAGTTGGAGCGGGTCTGATGGTCCTCTACACCATAAAGAGGAAGAAATTCCAAGACTTTGTTCCAGCCATCATCTGCGCGGCCGTCTTTGCGCTAATTGTAACGGCAGACATGGCGTTTTTCATCATTACCGACAATATGTAAACAAAGTTTTCATACATTTGCAATTTAATCGTTCATAAAAAGAAAAAGATATGGCAGAACACTTGTGGGATAAAGGAAAGACCACTAACGAAGATATCGTCCGCTTTACAGTAGGCCGCGACCGCGAGCTTGACCTGTATTTGGCAAAACACGACGTGCTGGGTTCAATGGCACACATCACCATGCTAGAGAGCATCGGCCTGATAGGGAAAGACGAACTTCCTGTTTTGTTGAAAGAACTGAAAGCCATTTATAAGATTGCCGAGCAGGGCCAATTTGAGATTGAAGACGGAGTAGAAGACGTCCACTCGCAAGTAGAGCTGATGCTCACCCGCAAACTTGGCGACCTTGGCAAGAAGATACACAGCGGCCGCAGCCGTAACGACCAGGTGCTGCTCGACATGAAACTGTACACCCGTGCCGAGATTGAGGAACTGGTGCACCTGTGCCGCCAGTTGTTCGATGTGCTGATAGCCCAGAGCGAGAAATACAAAAATGTGCTGATGCCTGGCTACACGCACCTGCAGATAGCCATGCCATCGTCGTTCGGGCTGTGGTTCGGGGCTTATGCCGAAAGCCTTGTCGACGATATGGAACTGCTATTGGCAGCCTACAACATCACCAACCGCAATCCGCTGGGTTCGGCAGCCGGCTATGGTTCGTCGTTCCCGCTGAACCGACAGATGACGACCGACCTGCTCGGTTTCAACAGTATGGACTATAATGTGGTCTATGCACAAATGGGCCGTGGAAAGATGGAGAAGACCGTTGCTATGGCAATGGCCGGCATTGCCGCCACCATCGGCAAACTCGCGTTCGACTCGTGCATGTTTACCTGCCAGAACTTCGCCTTCATGAAACTGCCAGACGACTGCACTACAGGTTCCAGCATTATGCCGCACAAGAAGAATCCGGACGTATTCGAGCTGACGCGCGCCAAATGCAACCAGATACAGACCATTCCGCAGCAGATAATGATGATTATGAGCAACCTGCCAGTAGGCTACTTCCGCGACCTGCAGCAGATTAAGGAAATCTTCATTCCTGCTATCGGCCAGTTGAAAGACTGCCTGAAGATGGCCACCTACATTATGGACAAAGTAAAGATAAACGAGCACATTCTCGACGACCCGAAATACGACTTCATCTTCAGCGTAGAGGAAGTGAACCGCCTGGCTACCGAAGGCATGCCTTTCCGCGATGCCTACAAGAAGGTGGGACTCGATTGCGAGAACGGACGCTTCAAACCCAATAAAGACATCAGGCACACCCACGAGGGCAGCATCGGCAACCTTTGCAACGACCGCATTCAGGCCCTTATGGACAAAACGATAGGCGAATTCCACTTCGAACGGGTAGAACAAGCCATTGAAAAACTCATTAAATAAAAAACGACATAAAAACTATATGAACAATACAGCAGAAGACAAAAAGATTATTGAAAAAATAGTAGAAGGCATTCAAGACGTTAAAGGGAAAAAGATCGTTATAGTAGACATGACGGGTCTCGAGAACTACACCTGCGGCTACTTCGTTATCTGCGAGGGAGAGTCGAACACCCAGGTCAACTCTATCGCCGAAAGCATCAAAGACCATGTGCGTGAAGAGTTGCGCGTCAAACCCTTTGCCGTTGACGGTATGATAAATGCGGAATGGGTGGCAATGGACTATGGGAACATCATAGTGCATGTGTTCCAACCAGAAGCCCGCGCATTCTACCAACTGGAAACATTATGGGAAGATGCGTCGTTAAACGAAATTCCAGACGTTGACTAACCAAAGCCGAACAAAAATTTATGGGAGATAACAACAAGATACCGAAATTCAGTTTCAGCCTGAACTGGGTTTTCGCAGCAATAGCCATCATATTGGTCGTGCTGAACTTCGTCGACGGTTCTCCAGCCGCGAAGGAAATAGGCTATAACGAGATTTCGACCCTTATAAAGAAAAATGCGGTTGAAGAGATTACGGTCACTACCAACAAGCGTACGGCCGAACTGCGCATTAAGGCAGACAAAGTCGGCGTTGCGTTTGGTGCCGACTCGACCGCGTTTAAAAACAGCCCGTACATGACTGTGAAACTGCCATCGGCCGACAAATTCACCGACGACCTGGCCAAATGGCAGGACGAGGTGAACGAGGGAAAGGCCGACAACGAGAAAGTGAGCATCAGCACCAAGTTTGAAGAAGACCACGACTACCTCGGCAACTTCATATGGGCTTTCGGCCCCATCTTGCTGATCGTCATCCTATGGATTTTTATGATGCGCCGAATGAGCAACGGCGGTGGCGGTGGCGGCGGCATTTTCAGCGTTGGCAAGAGCCAGGCGAAGATGTTCGACAAGAACTCTGCCTCTAAAGTCACATTCAAAGACGTTGCCGGACTGAGCGAGGCAAAGGAAGAGGTGACCGAAATAGTCTCTTTCCTTAAAGATCCTAAGAAATACACCGAACTGGGTGCGAAAATTCCAAAGGGCGCCCTCTTGGTAGGCCCTCCTGGAACAGGAAAGACCCTGCTTGCGAAGGCGGTTGCCGGAGAGGCGAATGTGCCATTCTTCTCGATGGCAGGTTCCGATTTTGTTGAAATGTTTGTCGGTGTGGGTGCTTCCCGCGTCCGCGACCTTTTCCAGAAAGCGAAAGAGAAAGCACCATGCATTGTGTTCATTGACGAGATAGACGCAGTTGGACGCGCCCGCGGCCGCAACCCGAACATGGGCAGCAACGACGAGCGCGAGAACACTTTGAACCAGCTTTTGACCGAGATGGACGGTTTCGCATCGAACAGCGGTGTTATAGTTATGGCGGCCACCAACCGTGTCGACATTCTCGACAAGGCCCTTCTACGTGCCGGCCGTTTCGACCGCCAGATCAGCGTTGACCTGCCAGATGTGCACGACCGCAAGGAAATCTTCGAGGTACACCTCCGCCCACTCAAACTCGACGAGAACCTCGATATCGACTTCCTGGCGCGCCAGACACCTGGTTTCTCAGGTGCCGACATCCACAACGTCTGCAACGAGGCTGCCCTGATTGCCGCACGCCGCGGTAAGAAGAACGTTGAGAAACAAGACTTCCTTGATGCGGTTGACCGTATTATTGGCGGTTTGGAAAAGAAGAACAAGATTACAACCAAGGAAGAGAAACGCAGCATTGCCGTACACGAGGCTGGACATGCTACTGTCAGCTGGATGCTGCAATATGCCAATCCGCTGGTGAAAGTCACCATCGTTCCACGCGGTAAGGCATTGGGCGCAGCCTGGTACCTGCCAGAAGAGCGCCAACTGACCACTACAGAACAGATGCTCGACGAGATGTGCTCGCTGTTGGGCGGCCGCGCCGCAGAAGAGTTCGTCTTCCACAGGGTTTCGACCGGAGCATTGAACGACCTGGAGCGTGCTTTCAAGATGGCCTACTCGATGGTTGCCTACTATGGTTTCAGCGACAAACTGCGAAACGTCAGCTACTACGACTCGACCGGCGCCTACGACTACGGTTTCAGCAAGCCATACGGCGACCAGACAGCCGAAATTATCGATGCCGAAGTCAAACGCATCATCAACGAGCAGTACCAACGCGCCTTGCAACTGCTTGCCGAAAACAAGGAGGGCCACGAGAAACTGGCCAACCTGCTCTTTGAAAAAGAGGTTATCTTTGCAGAAAACCTGGAGGAGATTTTCGGTAAACGCAAATGGCAGAGCCGTGCCGACGAACTGATTGCTGAAAAGGAAGAGCTGGAGAAAGAGAAAAAAACCGCTGATGCCGAAGATGCGCCTGAAGGGGACGAGTTGCCTGCCATCGAGCCCAAGGACGAAGGTCTGAACGGCAAGGGCGAAGACACGAACGAAAAGCCATCGGACGTCTAATCGCAGCAATTAGAACTTCAATAACCACCAAAAATAAAACGTCACTACGCATCATCATCCCACCCTTGTCGGACAAAGCGTAGTGGCGTTATACTTACAAAAATCAACACCCATGAATCATATGAAAAAGACCGTCTTTCTTACAATTGCACTGCTTGCCCCACCTGTGGCGCTATTTGCCGGCTCGATACACGGAACTGTCAGCGATGAGTCGGGCGTCCTGCCCGACGCCGACGTCATCCTCTACAGGCAAAGCGACACAACCACTGTGTTCCGCACCGATATGACCACCGACGACGGTAAATTCGCATTTACCGACATACCGAACGGGCACTATATGGTAAAAGTGGAATACATAGGGTTCAAGACAAAAAAAATAAATATTTCGCTGACCAACGCCAAGCCAGACATTAAGTCGATGAAGGTGAATATGAAGGACGACGGCGAACTGATACAGGGTGTTGAAGTAGTTGGACAGCGCACAGCGCTACACGTCGACGCCGATAGGAAGACCTTCCTGGTAAATGCCGGTGCGGTGGTCGAAGGGGTTTCCATCAGCGACCTTTTGCGCGAGATACCGTCGGTTGACGTCGATGTTGAAGGTAATGTATCGCTCCGCAACAACGAAGGGGTTGAAATCTACATTAACGGCAAGCCGGCCGGCATGAACGACGGTAACGCCTCGGAAATTTTGGAACAACTGCCGGCGAACAGCATTGAAAAAGTGGAAGTGATAACCAATCCGTCTTCGAAATACAACGCCGAGGGCAGTGCCGGTATCATCAATATTGTTTTGAAGGAAGATTTCCGCCAAGGGTACTACGGATCGGTAAACGGCGGATTGAACATCCCTATCGACGGGAATCCGTCTGGCTCGATAGGCGCATCTATCACCTACAACACCCCCAAATGGTTGCTGAACGCCGCCGCCGGCTGGCAAGGCCGTGCCAACAACGGCACATCGGAACGCTATCTGGAACGATACACGCCCGAGGGCATCGAGCACTCGAGTTCGGAAGCGACCACCAAGCGCAAACGCAACAGCGAGTTCCTGAACCTGGGCGCAACCTACCGCATCAACGAAAAGAACACCATTGCCTGGAAAGGCATGGCCTCGCTCGCACAGCGCGACAACACGTCGGACATTGATATTGACAACGGGACCGAACGCGACTACAACACCGTTGACGGAAACAGAGCCATGTTCAACACCGGCCTCGACTACAACCACATGTTTGACCGGGAAGGCGAAGAACTCCGCCTAGCCGCAACTTTCAACACCAGCAGCAACAAAAACGAGAAAGGCTACAGCACAAACCTGATGAACCCGTTTGGCTACCCGGTTGACAGCACACGCACCTACAAGTTCGAGAACAGCGACATGAAGTTCAACCAGTTCAGCGCACAAGCAGACTATACGCTGCCGGTGGGTAGAACCAGCAAACTGGAAATGGGCGCCAAGGCCGACCTTACAGAGAACAAACTGGAAACCGACAACGCCCGCTACAGCAACAAAAACGCCCGACTGTCGGGCATCGACAACTCGGCCCTGAAAGACGGCTCGCAACCTAAAAACAGGGATAACGACTTCGAGATGGACCAAAACGTGTATGCGGCGTACGCCACATTCAGCAGCACCATCAACAAGCGCTTCAAATACAATTTGGGGTTGCGCGGCGAGTTGACCGATATGCACTGGAAAGAGCACCTGAACGGCGAAACGAACTCGAAAACCTACTTCGACCCGTTCCCATCGGCCTTCCTCAGCTATACGCTGTCGGAAAAAGACGAGCTCCAACTCAACTATACCAGCCGCCTTACACGTCCGCGCATGCGACTGATAAATCCGTACAAGAACATGAACGACTCGAAGAACGTGAACTATGGTAATCCGGACCTGGTACCCGAAAAGACCCACGCTTTCGAGTTGAATTACGTGCGCAACGTAGAGGGCGACCTCTACACCGCCTCGGTCTACTACAAATACACCAAAGACGTCATCAGCCGCTTCACCTGGCTCGACGACGCCCAAGTGTCGAACTCCTCTTTCTTCAACACAGGCAAAAGCAACGAAGAGGGAGTGGAACTGATTGCCAAGAACCACATCGGCTTCCTGACGCTGACCAGCAACGTCAACCTCTACTACTACAGCCTTAAGGGCGCCTCGGTGGAGATAGACAAAAGAAGACAGGAACTGAACGGGGAATCGAGTTTCAGCTGGACGGGGAAAATGAGCGCCGACATGCAGCTGCCGTGGAAGTTGAGCGGACAGATAACCGCCAACTACAATTCGCCACGCGCCACCATACAGGGTCGCCGCCACCACATGTTCACGATGAACGCCGGACTGAAACGCTCGTTCCTGCAACGCAAACTTAACGCAACGCTGAGCGTGCGCGACCTGTTCAACACCTTCCGGTTCCACTCGACCAACTACGGCGACAATTTCCACCAAGAAAACAAATTCCACTTTATGGGCACCACCATCTTCCTGAACCTCAGTTACAACTTCGGCAACATGGGCAGCAACAAGAAGAGGGGCAGTGGCAACAACGAAGGCGACGATGTTGAGGAATATAACGACTTCGGAGGCGAATAAAAGGAGCTGAAGGCCGGCTTTTGCCGTGGATTTTAGCAATTACCAGCTTATTTCTAACCAACAAAACGAATGAGCCACAAGTGTTTTACGAACGACAAGTGTCCCTATTACCCCTGCCACGCTGAAACGGAGGGAGAAGACTTCAACTGCCTGTTCTGCTTCTGTCCGCTGTACGCGCTGGGCGACCAGTGCGGGGGCAACTTCCGCTATACGTCCAACGGTGTGAAGGACTGCACCAACTGCACCCTACCCCACCAGGGAGAAAAAGGGTGGGAACACGTAATGAAACACATTGGCGGGATAATCGGGATGGCCCACTCTGTCAAAGACGACCCTGGAAACGACAACGGCGAAAAACTTTGCTAAAATGAGGAACGATAAGGAGATCCCTATAGAAGGACTGATTCCTGGCGGGAAGGATTACGACAGCTTCCAACCCGACCGCTTCAAGCAACTGCAGGCGGCCAACGGACTTGTTTCCTACTACCACAACCACCTGCTACACATCTACAGACCAGAGGAAGACGGGCTGCACCTGCTGGCACAACACAGCACCGACAGCCTGCAACAGCTGTTTGGCCCTGCCTACAAAGAAGAGACCACCCTGCACCCGGTAGAGGGTAGGGAGGGCGTTTTCTGGCTGAAACTGAAAGAACAGCTGGTAATTGCCGACATGGCCAACCTGAAAGTCTTGAACCAAATGGCGATAAAGTCAGAGTGGGAAGGGTTCGACTACAATGCCACCGCCCAATGCTTCGCCTACCTGCACGAAAACGGCCTGTTCCTGCTCGACACAGAAGGCAGGAGTACTCTTGTCTACCAATCGGAAGAAAAGGCCGTCACAGCCGGCCAGACAGCCGCCAGAGACGAATTCGGCAACGAGAAGGGGACCTTCTGGAGCAACGACGGACAAAAACTGGCCTTTTTCATCACCGACCAAAGTCATGTTACCGAATATCCGTTAGTCGACATTGCCAACCCCATAGCCACCCTGCGCAATATACGCTACCCGATGGCAGGCGCACCCAGCGAACAAACGACCATCGGCATCTATGACCTCGCAACCGGGCGGTACGTCACTATCGAGAAACAGGGTATGCCCGAAGACTACCTCTGCTGTGTGGCCTTCACGCCCGACAGCCGGCAGTTGATAGCGGCAGAACTGACCCGCGACCAACAACACTGCCAGCTCAACTTGTTTGACACGGAAACAGGACGCTTCCAACGGACCTTGCTGGCGGAAGACGACCCCAAATATACAGAACCGGAACACACACCCCTGTTCCTACCCGGCAAAGACGAACTCTTCGTCTGGCAGAGCCGGAGGGGAGGCTACAACACGCCCTACCTCTACAATATGGAGGGGCAGATGGTACGCCAACTGACCAATTTGGAAGGCGAGGTGACCCGGATTGCAGGATACAGTAAACACTCAGACCAGATAGTTTTTGAATGTAACGCTTTCAACTGTGCCGCCCGAACACTGATGGCGGTCGACATGGAAGGGAACGTGACCCTGCTTAGCGACAAAGACTCTACAAACAGGGGCACCCTGCTACCATACGGCTACTACCTCTGCGAGACAGAGTCGCCCACCACCCCCTACAAGGTGACCCTACACCGGCTGGGTGGAGCGCTGTGCGAAGAACTGCACAGCAGCAAGAACCCGTTGGAGGGCTACGCCGTTCCACCTGTGGAAATGGGGACGACAACCCTGAACGGACACCACCTGTGCTACAGACTGATACGTCCTACCGACTACAAAGCCGGGGCAAAATATCCGATGGTCTGCTATTTTTACGGAGGTCCGCACGTGCAGCTCATCCGCAACGACTGGAACTGCGGCACCGCAGGTTTTGAATACATGATGGCACAGGCGGGCTACCTGGTTTTCACGATAGACCCGCGTGGTAGCGCCAACCGGGGTAAGGATTTCGAACAGGAGATCTGGCGGAACATAGGCGGGCCGCAACTCGAAGACTACCGGGCCGCCGTGGAGTGGATATGCCACCGGGAGAGCGGCATAGACCGCCAACGCATCGGCGTATATGGTTGGAGTTTTGGCGGCTTCATCAGCACCAGCCTGCTGCTGAAGGCGGGCGACCTCTTTAAAGTAGGGGTAGCCGGAGGGCCCGTAACCAACTGGCGCCTTTACGAGGTAATGTACACCGAACGGTATATGCAGACCCCACAAAAGAATAAAGAAGGATACGACCAACACGACCTGAGCCGCTTCGTCAAACATCTGCAGGGCCGCTTGCTACTCATCCACTGCAATACCGACCCCGTTGTGTTGTGGCAGAACAGCCTCAGCCTTCTGAAACAAGCTGTAACAGACGACAAACAGATTGACTATGCCGTTTACGTAGGCCATCCGCACAACGTGCGCGGCCCCGAACGCGTACACCTGATGAAGAAGGTGCGGCAGTACTTTATGGAATGGCTGTGAAAAAAAACAGCATTTCCGCCAAATAAGTTTGTTTTTTCGAATTAAGTTGCTAATTTAGTTATGAAGATTAACTAATCGAAAATGTGTTGTAAAACAAGGTTTTACAGCGGTATTCTCAAACATACAGCAAAAATTAGGTCAATATAAATTAGATTTATAACTTTGTATCAAATAAAAAACTCAAAGTTAAACTAAAAAAAGGAGGCCTCTATGGAACATTATTTTAAAGAAGACCAACCAATCGTATCAATGGAAAATAAGACTGTTAAGGTTGCATGGGTAGACGAGTCAAGCATCATAACCGACCGCAAGGAAGTCACCCCTACAAACGCTAAACCAGTAAATCCATTTGAGCACATTTTCGGATAACCATCAGAGGCTCTCACCAGGTGGTGTTAGAGATGGCAGGCAGAAAGGCAAGACGATGCGGTACTTGCAAAGTAAACACACTAAGCGTAAGCCATCAGATCCAGAGCATATTCGATCCGCACAATAAAAACGGAAACAGACAATGACCTGTTTCCGTTTTTTTATGAGTACCTTTGTGCAACAAAAAAACACTGTATGAACGAGCATAACGAAATAGAAGAGCGCCTGCTGTTGCACGACATTAAGCCAACCGCCACCCGCCTGCTGGTCTTCAAAGCCCTGCTGGAGGCAGAAGACGCCATGAGCCTGAGCGACTTGGAAGACACACTGGGAACAGTAGACAAGAGCACGATATTCCGCAGCCTCACCGCCTTCAGCCAGCACCACCTGGTGCACGAGATTGACGACGGCAGTGGCTCGGTCAAATACGAGCCCTGCTGCCACGACCACAACCACGACGGCGTGGGCGACAACGACCAGCACACCCACTTCTTCTGCACCGAATGCCAGCACACCTACTGCCTGAAAGGCATATCGGCACCGGTAGTCGACCTGCCCGACGGTTTCGAGGTGGAACGTATCAACTACGTACTGAAAGGTATCTGCCCGAGCTGCCAATCGAAAAAGCGGTAGCCTACCATACTGTATACCAAATAGTGGGGAAGAATGGTATACAAAATCACTAGTTTTTGGTATTTCAAGAAACCGCACGGCTACCTAACTTTGCATTGTAATCAACGAAGTTAATAGCCATAAGGTTTTGTATTTGTTAGTATGGTTTTTGTCGCTTGTTATAAGTCACAAAAACACTAACCCCGGACGCCGCGAAAAGCTCCGGGGTTTTTTCTTTATCAGGTTACATCTTCAGCAGGGCCGGGAACATATATATTTCCATCATTTTTTTACAAATTTAGTCCATTGCGGACAATAAGCCGCAAATTTTGCGGTTAATAAACCGCATCAGGGTTTTAATAGCGAATCTTCGACAACCCGTGGAGAATGTGGAGTAGGAAGACAACGGAACTTTCTCGTTTTTCAAGTAAAAACACAGCAACACTTCCCCAAGCCAACTCCTTATAGTCCTTAAATTCAATATATCAGATGAATTTCTGTAACCCCAAAAAATGAATTTAAAAAGAAAGCAAATGAAAGAACAGCAAGAAGGCAAAATAAATTCCGACAAAACTAAAGAAGTTGTCACTTTTAATACCTAACTTTGCCATATTCCAGTGTCGTTTTTTAGCAACACCAATTTAGGTGAAGAATACGATATATGGATATCCATATAAACTTCTGTTTATCAGAATTTTTTAATAAAAAAACAAATACTTACGTAATTTAAGATAGAGTTAAATAAACATATTTTTAACAACAGCATTAGCTATCGTTCGGATTCATCTGAAATGTGAGAAGTTTCTTGAATTAGTACCGAAGGAAGTTAGCAGATGCCGCGTCATTTGGCGTGGGTCTGACTTTCGGTATTATGGCACTTCTCACAGCCACAGATGATAAAGTATAGGCTCACGCCATTCTTTATGTCTGGATGATTGTTTGCTACTAAACAAGTTACACAATGGAAAGTTTACAATTCGCACGTAGAGAAATGTCAGCAATTATCACGTTAGCAAAAGCAATGGCTCTTGCCGACGGAGAACTGGATAAAAGAGAAGTTTCAATGATGTTGAAAGAGGCTCTTCGATTTGGCATTACACCCACCGATTTTATGAATCTATTGCAAAAAACCGACAGTATGGAGCTAGAAGAGACGTTTGCTGTTGTTGCAGCAATGAACAACGCACAAAAGCGATATGTAACGGCTTATTTAGGAACAATGATGGCAGTTGATGGCAATATTGACGATGCAGAAATAAAACTCTGGAATTTTGTTTCACTCATTTGCAAATTGCCTACCATGAATATCGTTGACGCAATTGACTATATGCAAGGCTCACAAGAAGATGAGAAACAAGATAATTTCGTACATAATTTGCTTAATGGCGATAATAATCCTTTAGAAGGTTCGTTTGTCTTTCATTCCAACACTCACCAAAGGTATGAAAATTATTGTCCCGTAAGAGGAGAACAGCGTTGCAACCGTGATGTTATAATAGAAAGAAATATCTCCGGCGGTATTGGATATTCTATAACAGTGAAAAATCCCGATATCTCTGGTGGTTGGGGATCTACACCAATGAGTACAAAACCAATGAAAATAATCTCTGCATCTGACGATGAAGTTGAATTGCGTGGCTACGGATACGACAAATTTGCATACGAAACAATAGGTGCACCAATGAGTGATGCAACTTTTGAGAATTATGGCATGACAATCTATCATGATGGGCAAGAAATAACGCATTGCGTTCTGCACATGATAGAACGAAATGTAGATATTGATTACTATATCAAATAAATATGTGATTTACTCTTCAAAAAGATAAGATGATAAAATACACTGCCAACTACACATACACTAATCCAAATTTCGTTATTCAAAATTTGGAGTACAAAAGGAATGAATCGCCAATAGACCCACTGTTGTATGTGCTGAAGAATATCTTGCAACGCGGCTTTCCGACTACAATGTCAAAATACTTGCAAGATAAAGTTGGCAAGATACACGAAGCTCCAAATTTTCACGATAGGCTACTTCTTGTTCCATCAGAACCTAATAAGTGGCACGGCACTATCAAAGGAGGCGACAGCTATAATCCTGCTAAAGATTTTTACGAGAGAGTGCTGACACAAGAACTCGGAGAATACTCTTTCGTTCAGTCCATGATTGTGCCAGAGATTAGCATCAA
Organism: Bacteroidales bacterium UBA4345; assembly: GCA_002396385.1. GTDB lineage: Bacteria > Bacteroidota > Bacteroidia > Bacteroidales > Paludibacteraceae > Physcocola. The sequence continues at coordinate 75,418 of DGTD01000042.1, read as the reverse complement.
TGAAATTGTAGGCAGACAAAACCCGTCTTTTGTCGGTCAACAAGTGGACTTCTATTTACCACAATCACTGCTTGTCATTGAAATTGACGGAGGACAACATTCAAGAGATAGAGCATTAGATGCACAACGCGATCATTATCTTCAAGAAAACGGCATTGAAACAGTGCGTATATCTACACTTGAATTGAAACGACACGACTACCAAGACAAAATCAATCGCATCATAGGTCGTATCGAGTATTTCAGTAAGAAAGGTGCTTTCGATTTTTACAAACAAGCTTTCGAGAAAGCAAAGAGCAATGACTATACTGAGGAAGAAATCCATGATAAGATGTTGCCCACGGCTGTCATTCGCTTTCAGTTGTTATTATTAGATCTTCTATGCTCTGAGACGCTCCGATTTGGAGAACACTGGAAATTCAATATCCGATGTGACGAACCGATAAAGGAATTTGCAAAACTCGCCATTGAAGACACATATACTTGGCTTAATCAACTCGTTCTTTTGAGGGACAAACACGAACTCACCAAGTTCGATTATGAAGTTTTAGTCTATTCAAACAAATCTTTCAAATTCGACCAAGAGGCTGTAAATATAGACTTTTCCCTACTGAAACGATATACAGACGAGGACACTTTCAATCGCGAAATTATCTTTGTGCGCTCCGACTATTTCGACTTTTCTTCCAAACGGAAACTGCTCGGTTTGGATAAAAACTATTTTAAAGTAAGTACTGCACAATCTATTAATTACGATATTACCGACACAGACAAACCGGTACTTCGTTTCTTCTTACAAAATCTTTTCAACAAGACGGATTTCCGTGACGGGCAGTTTGCTATCATTGCCAACGCGCTCAATCTCCGAGACACGGTTGGACTTTTACCGACTGGAGGAGGAAAGTCCTTATGCTTCCAAATGCCATGTCTGTTACAGCCAAGCATTAACTTTGTTGTTTGTCCTATCAAGTCGCTAATGTACGACCAGATAGACAACCTAAAAAAAGGAGATGTGGCGATTACAAATGTAAATCTTATTTGCGGCGATCAAACAGCAGATGAACGCTCACAAATTATGACAGACTACGCACATGGTAAGTATCTCTTTGTATGGATTTCACCAGAGCGTTTCCAAATAAAAGATTTTCGAGCAAGCCTTTCCACTATCATCAACTACTACAATGTTTCCTATGCAGTCATTGATGAAGTCCACTGTATGTCGGAATGGGGACACGATTTTCGAACATCGTACCTCAATCTTGCAAAGACTATTGACACTTTAAGCCAGAAGGATGAAATAGGTGAAGGCGTCATCAAATATATTGGTCTTACTGCCACGGCTTCATTGCAGGTTTTGCAAGATATTAAAGTGGAGTTTTCACGTCGGAAACAGCAATTGGAAGATGACAATATCATCACCCTGCGCAAGTACACTCGCCCCGAACTTGATTTCATTGTCATCGATGATAAGAGGAACAAGGAATCGAAATTACTCGACCTATTTCAGAAAAACGAAATACCACAAGACCCCCACAAAGCGACACTTGTCTTTACACCTTATGTTAACGGAAAAAACGGTTGTTTTGAGTTAGCATACACGCTCTCAAAACACTTTCCCAACCAAGTCGCTTGGTATTCAGGTAGCTGTCCGAACACACCCGGACAGAAAAACTCTCCCATAATGCAACAAGAAGAGTTTGACAAATTCAAGGCACAAATACAAGAACAATTCAAGAACAATAGGTATCAAGTCCTTTGCGCTACAAAAGCCTTCGGAATGGGTATAGACAAACAGAATGTCTACTATACTTTCCATTATGGATTGCCAAGTTCTATTGAAGCACTATATCAAGAAGCAGGTCGAGCCGGTCGATGGGATAAAACATTGCCTGAGAACAGACGGAAAAAAGGCTTATGCTATATCCTTCATTCTCATGAAACGGAAGAAATGAAGCCGCTTGCCGATGAAATATTTACTCCTAACCTGGGAATAGCGAGAATGAAAGAGATTGTGGAGGAAGTAAAGTGGAGAGGGGAAGATATTTTCAGACAGTTATACCTATACCTTGGTAAAATGCACGATATAGAAGTGGAATTTAGACACATCATAAAAATTATCGACAAGTTCTACCAAGCAGATACGACACGGGACATCACTTATGACGAATTCCAAAATTATGCGGAGGATAAAATTACTCCAGATAATTTCGAAAAATATATCTATCGCCTTTGCTTGCTTGGCATTGCCGAGGACTGGACACGGGACTTCAAATCAAAGTTCATTGTCAAGTTCAACTCTACGAACATTGAACATGTTGTTGCTTCACTTACTGCTTATATACAAAAGTACGAGCCAGACGAAATGGTTGAGGAAAAGATTTATGCCATAAGCAAAGACTTTTGCGATACGCCAATCAAAAAAGCCGTTTGGTACTTGCTCGATTGGATATTCCGACATATTACAGAAACTCGCAAGCAGTCACTCAAGAATCTTTCTGAACTTTGCTTATCTTATCAAGATAGTGCTTCGTTCAAAGGGAGACTTGAATCTTACTTTACAATAACTGAATCCACTTATATTTTACAGCACATTGCAGCCAACCCATACGATTGTAAACTATGGTTTGATGCATTCTATTCAAAGAAGAAGTTTATTACTAAACCAGAAATAAAGAAACTGCGCGACCGATTGAGCCGTTTCCTTGAAAGTTATCATAGTAATCCGGGACTGAACTTTGTCAGCGGTATGGTAAGAGCCTTACTCGATGATTTCGAGGACGCAGATGGTCGTACCCGTTTTGAAAGAGCAATACAAATGTTAGCAGAAGCCAACAAAGACACGATTGCCAACAATGATTTTGTAAGCGATATAATTCCTTTCTTAAAAAATGCACATTTATCATCGGGAATACTGACAGAACTTTGCACTATCATTATTCGTTATTTCCCAAACATAACAGAAGAAATGGCAGATATACTTGATATGCCATGGCTTTACAACGACATCATTAAGAAAAACATTACACTATTAAGAAAACTAAATTTATCTCTATATGAGCAAATTGGACGAATTTAATGCAAGTATATCTTCTCTGCAACAAGAAGTAGAAAACCTGCAAGCCATTGATCAAGCGTACAAGCAACTTGCAAAATTGGTGCAAGACTATGATAGCGTGCTGACTAGCCTCAAAACCGCTACAAAAGATATGACTACGACCAAAGTAGAACTGATGAAACAGACATCGTCGGTTAGTGAGAAACTTATCGAGCAAAAGAAAGTCTTGGAAACGGCTACAGCAGATCTAAGTAAGGAACTTGAAATAAAGTTAACAACCTTACAGACTATGGCTGAGAGGAAACAAGACGAATTGCAGCAACTGCTTAACACAAAGACAGATGATATTAGCGAAGCTAACCGAAAATTTTATAACGACTTTGCTAATACAGTACAAACGCGCCTTGATGATAACAAAATGCAGATTAAGCAGCTCATTGACCAAGGTAGTGAGGGGACACGTAGACAAATTGATGATGTTAAACAGTTGTATAAGGAGCAAACAACTTTACTCAAAAAAACTATCGAAAAAGCCCTAACAAATTTAGAAAAAGAGCTTGATACACAGAAAAACATTAGCCTCACTTTTGGTATTATTATCACCATTCTTCTTATTATTATGATGATAATCAATTTATCATAGGCAGTTTCTCTGATAAATTGAAAAAAATAGTAAATTAAAGTTAGAAGGACATCTGTGTTGGTCGTGACCAGAGTGTAAAAATCCTCGTACCAGAAGCCATATGAAATCTCGCATACGCTTAATTTTCTACATCTATCATCGCTTACATACACAGAGACTACAAGACCTATGTCAACAAACATTTAGTCCTTTGCGGACAATAAGCCGCAAATTTTGCGGTTAATAAACCGCATCAAGAGCTAAAATAGGGAATCTTCAACAAGCTGTGGAGGATATAGCGTAAGGAAAACTGTTTACCAGTACAGAGTAACAGGAGGTTTGGCACAGTCTTTGCCTTAAACCAATCAAAAAACACGAAACATATATACCTAACACTAAATTATGTTATCTTTCTAATTATACATTATGAATAAAAAATTCCTTTACAATGCGCTTTTAAGCGCAATGGTTGCCCTCCCCTTGTGTTTCACTTCTTGTAGCGACGACGATGATGAGGACGACAACAAGACTCCGAACACAATTGTTGACAATGGCACCACACCGGGTGGTGGCGTAGTAAAAATTGAAAATGGAACCCTGATGGGTGGAAAATTCTCCGTTTCCGAAGACAAGCAGGTCTATTTCTCAAAAGGTAATTTGCTGAAGACTGGCAATTCTTACTCGTTTGCTCCAGACCAAACCACTATTATCGGCGAGGCCAATTTAGGCGGCGCCACCAAAGACCTGATGAACTGGATGGACGTGAGCGGCATGACTCTTGAGAACAACACTTGGAGGTGCCTTAGCAGAAGCGAGTGGAAATATTTGGTAAACCAGCGTCCAAATGCGGCTTCTATGTGTATGTTTGCCCAGGTTGTCAAGAACGGAATTGCCCGTAGAGGTACCATCATCTTCCCTGACGGTTTTACAATGCCAGCTAAGCATTCGTACCGTCTTGGCCTCGAATTTAAATGGACGGAGGTTGATGCTGTTTATGCCGCCAACAATTTGACCGAAGCCCAGTGGAATGTTTTTGAATCGCAAGGTGCCCTCTTCCTGCCTCATGCAGGTTCTTGCTCTGGCTATGATGTAAATGACAACTGGTATATGTATAAGGATGAATCGGCCGGCTATTGGAGTTCTGACTTAGAGTCGATTGTCTCCTACACGGCCTCTTTCGGAGAGTATAGTTTCACATGCGATTACCAAACTGGCCTCGATTTCTACAATAGCTTCCGTTTGGTTAGAGATGTTGAATAATTGACGTTTTTTTCTACTAGAAAGAGGGTACATCGGAAATATCCGACGTGCCCTCTTTTCTTATCTCTGAGGCATTCACACGAACAGGTGACTACAAGGTACTGCCTTCCAGGCAGAGGTTCGGGGCGGCATCCTACCGGGGGCTGAAGCCCACGGTTATCGAGATACAGGCTTCCAGCCTAGGCGACTTGATAAACTGCGGCAGGCCACAGGCACACTCCAAACTGGTAAGTTGCACTGGGGATACCGCTGGCTAACAGAGGTATAGGCTACCAACCTAACTGACTGGATGGGCTAACACGGCTACATGAAGCGGCACAGCCTGGAGGGCTGTACTTTTTGTAACCGTGGGTGTAGCCCACGGAGAACTGGCGGCTACTAGGCAGCCTGGAGGGCTGTACCCTGGGGAACAGCGCTGATGGCAAGGCTACAAGGTACTGCCTTCCAGGCAGAGGTTCGGTGTGGCATCCTACCGGGGGCAGAAGCCCCCGGTTATTGAGATACAGGCTTCCAGCCTGACTTGCATAGGCTACGGCAGACCCTTGGCACACACCAAACTGGTACTTTACGCTGGGGATACCGATGGCTAACAGAGGTATAGGCTTACAGCCTAATTGACTGGATGGGCTAACACGGCTACATGTAGCGTCACAGCCTGGAGGGCTGTACTTTTGTAACCGTGGGTGTAGCCCACGGAGAGCTGGCGGCTACTAGGCAGCCTGGAGGGCTGTACCTTGGGGCACAGCGCTGATGGCTTGACTACGAGGTACTGCCTTCCAGGCAGAGGTCCGGTGTGGCATCCTACCGGGGGCTGAAGCCCCCGGTTATTGAGATACAGGCTTCCAGCCTGACTTGCATAGGCTACGGCAGACCCTTGGCACACACCAAACTGGTACTTTACGCTGGGGATACCGATGGCTAACAGAGGTATAGGCTTACAGCCTAACGGACTGGATGGGCTAACACGGCTACATGAAGCCGCACAGCCTGGAAGGCTGTACTTTTGTAACCGTGGGTGTAGCCCACGGAGAGCTGGCGGCTACTAGGCAGCCTGGAGGGCTGTACCTTGGGGCTCGACGTTGATGGCAAGACTGCGAGGTACTGCCTTCCAGGCAGAGGGCGGGGCGGTACCTACCGAGGGCTGAAGCCCCCGGTTATCGAGATACAGGCTTCCAGCCTGACTTGCATAGGCTACGGCAGACCATAGGCACACTCCAAACTGGTACTTTACGCTGGGGATACCGATGGCTAACAGAGGTATAGGCTTACAGCCTAACGGACTGGATGGGCTAACACGGCTACATGAAGCCGCACAGCCTGGAAGGCTGTACTTTTTGTAACCGTGGGTGTAGCCCACGGAGAGCTGGCGGCTACTAGGCAGCCTGGAGGGCTGTACCTTGGGGAACGGTGCTGATGGCAAGGCTACCCCGCAATCAGGTCGTGTATGTCGATGACGTAGTCGCGTACGCCCTTGGTTTTTTGACCAAAAATGTCGATGAGGTCGTATTCCTTGAAGGGGTCTTCTTCGATGAGGGTTTCCACCCTGATGTCGCCGTTCTCACAAACGTAGGTGACGATGCTCTTGATGAACTCTTCTTGGGCGGAGTTGAGGGCCGCTCCCTGAATGAAGTTGCTGAAACGCTGCACGGCTATTGTGCGGTCGACCCCAATCTGCGAACGGATGAAGGCCGCCACACTGTCGCCACACGCCATGTTGCTGACGTGCTGCCGGTATTCTTCCTTCGTACCCAGCTCCTCCCAACAGATGCGCTCTAATTCCTGCACATCGGCAAAGCTGAGCCGCTGCATATTCTGAATTTTCTTTAAGACGTACAGGTCCTTGTTCCGGGCCAGGAAATCGATGACGCGCTGCTTGTAGGTCAGCTGCGAAGCAGTGCCCTCTACCGTAGCGCCATACTGCACAAGGTCTTCTATATCGACTATGAACTTGCGTTTGCCTTCGCGATTCAGGTATTTCAGCAAGTCGCGCAATTCGGTGCGGGTGTGCTCTAGTTTCGCCATCGTCAGGTCGGCCCAGTAGGTGGGCAGCGCCACCTTGTTCAAGAGGGGCAGTTTGGCGGCCACCTCTGGAATAGAGGCTTTTTCCAACAGCAGTTCGGCAATGGCCGTTACCTTGCTTTTGAACTTGTCGGCCACCTTTTCGGGGTCTACCACCGACAGCTCGATGTTGTTTATAAAATAGTCGAACATACGTCGGCCGTCGGCATCGCGGCTCCGTACCAGCAGCGGCGAGATCTGTTCTTTCAGGTCGTTCGCGTCGACGCTCGTAAGGCAGACCCACGCCTCGGCCTTTTTGTATTTTTCCACAAACGCCCATTTGTTCCGCACTGCAATCAGCGCGTTGTTGAGTGCGTCGACCTGTTCCCTCATTTCCTTCTTCAAGTCGTCGTGCAGCTGTTTCGCCACAGCGTCAGACTGCCATTTGGCGTGTTGCAGGCCCAGCACAAGGTCGCAACGGGTTTGGAAGAGGCGTTCGGTAAGCGACAGCGCCACCCCACCGTCGTCCCGACCCGAGCCTCCGCCGAAGTACTCGAAGTTGCCGCACCAGTCGAAGATGTAGAAGCCCTTCTTGTCGGTGCCGTCATCGAAGAGGCCCTCGCTCAGGCGCGTGCCACGGCCCACCATCTGCCAGAACTTGATTTTCGAGTGGACGGGCTTGAAGAAGACAAGGTTAACAATGTCGGGCACATCGACGCCCGTGTCGAGCATATCGACCGACACCGCAATCTGCGGCATCTTGCCCCTGACGCCAAACTGCTCCACCAAGTCTTGCGCATAGGTCACGTAGTTGTCTATCAGCTGGCAGAAGTCGTCGCCATACGAGGGGTAAAGGTAGGCGAAGCGCTTCACAATCTGCTGGGCGTGCGTGTGGTCGCAGGCGAAGACGATGGTTTTACCAATAGTATCGCCACTGTTTACCTTAATGCCGTTCTCCATCAGGTCTTGCAGCACCTTGTCGCAGGTGTCGTCGTTGTAGATGTATTTGAAGATTTCTGTTTTCGAGATGTCGCGGTTGTCGCCCACCAGGGTGCCCATAGCCTTCTCGTACTTCCAGATGCTTTCCAGCTGTTTCTTTTCGTCGTCGGAGAGTTTGTCGTACTCGATGCCCGACTTCATAATGTCGGTGGTGCGGTTCCACACCGAGTAGTTGACCAGGTAGCCGTCGGCCACCGCCTCCTCCAGCTCGTAGGCGAAGTTAGGGCTGCCCGCTTCCACCTGGAAGAGGTCGTAGGTGCTGCGGTCCACCTCTTGCCTTGGGGTGGCGGTAAGTCCCACCATCAGGGCGTCGAAGTAAGACAAGATGGCGGTATACTTGCCGAAGACCGAGCGGTGCGCCTCGTCGATGATGACCAAGTCGAACCTGCCCACACTGAAGGGCTTGTCCTCGCGGTCGATGTAGTTAATCATAGTCTGGTAGGTGCTGAACACGATGCGCGCGTTGGTCGACGGGTCTTTCTCGTCGCTGATAACGCTGACCGAAGCGTTCGGCATCAGTTTCACGAAGTTCTTTTTAGCCTGCCTGACCAGAGCGGTGCGGTCGGCCAGAAAGAGCACGTTCTTCACCCAACCGTTGCGCATGAGCAGGTCGCAGAGCGAAATGCTGACACGTGTTTTGCCCGTGCCTGTAGCCATCACCAGCAGGCCACGGCGGTGCATAGAGCTGAAGTGCTCGCACACCGACTTGATGGCGCGCTTCTGGTACTCGCGGTTGGTAATGTCGTCGTTGATCGTCCAATCGGATATTGGTCCGCGCCCGCGGCGCTGCATAAGCAGGTTGAGGTCGCCCTCGGTATGGAAGCCGAGAATTTCGCGTGGCGGGTATCCCAGTCCGTCAATTATATAGGTTTTGAAACCGTTGCTGTAGTAGATGACAGGCCTTACACCATATTTCTTTTCGAGGCAGTCGGCATAGAGTTCGGCCTGGTGCCGCCCCTTGGCGGGGTCCACCATGGTTTTCTTCGCCTCGACCACCGCCAGCGGCTTGCCGTTGGCGCCGAAGAGCACATAGTCGGCATAGCCGGTGTGCTGGTTGTTGGGCATGCCGGCCAGTTCCACCTCGATGCAGGCCTTGCTGGGCAGAATAGCGCCCTTGTCGGCCAGAACCTTCCAGCCGGCCTCTTCCAGCAGCATGTCGATAAAGAGTTTCCGGGTTTCGGCCTCGCTGTAGCCCAAATCGAGCAGGACGTCGGCAGACGGGTGCTCGAGCGCCTCCTTGTCGACCTTGTCAACAAAGCCCGCAGGCACGTTCGGCACGGCCACCTGGTTACCGGCATAAGCGGGCGAGAAGTCCGACACCACCAGCGGCGCCTGTCCATTAGGCTCGTAGCCGTGTATGAGCTGCTTGTTGAAAGGGGGCAGGTTGGTAGCCACCCTCAGCTTCATCATCGTGGTGGCCACCAGGTTGTAGAGGTTGAGCACAGTGAAGAAAGACTCCTTCTTCGTGACCTCGCTGCCAATATGGTGCCCCTTGTTGCCCGTAGAGCGCACATAGCTGGTCGCCTTCATCAGCATGTCGTCGTCGATGAATTCGGCATAAGGAGTGCCGGCTTGCGTAAGTTCGAAGAGGCTGTCCTTCGCTTCCACCTTTATACCCTTCAGTTTGTAGATGGCATGCACCAGCCACTCCAACCCCATGCGGGCGTTCATAACGCTTATTTTGGGTTTAGACAGCTGCAGGTCTTCGGCGTTGCTGCAATAGTAGTGCAGGTCGCCAAGCTCGTCAATATTTTTTAGGAAATCGAAGTTTCGCATAGGCAAAGCAAAACATAAAATATTCAGCAGTTACTTATTATTTTCAAAATAGGGAATGGGTTGTTGTTTAAATACAACGGGTTAGCTTTCCAATCTATATTTTGATCTTTATTTGGATTTGAGCCCGGTTTATAGGCCCTGCCATTTCCCTTTAGAATTACTTTTTTCGTTATTATATTTTTAGCGTCGAACTGGTCGAACCCATTAACCTCTTTAATTCTCTCAGCCGTTTCCTTTATATAGTCCATAAACAATTCGGTAGCCCGAAGTTGTTCAACCGCACCTTCTGTCTTTCCACTTTTTAACTCAATAATGAAGACGTATAGCTTATCACTTTTCTGAGCTAACAGCACATAATCGCAAAAACACCTTAAATCTTTAAGGCCCTGCACCCCAGAACCGGCTGAGTGATTCTTATTAAAGAAACAGAGAAAGTCTGCATCAGACGAATCTAAATCAAACCTATACAATCTATACTCGCTAATTCCCCTGGTGATGAGTTTCACACTGTGGTCGGCTTTCACTTCCTCCATACAGGTTTGATTGGCAGGCACAAACGTAGGGTTCAGTATTCTTGTATATAGTTCAAACTCCCTCATTCCTCGTCGTCAATTAAAGCCGCATAAAGGTTTTCTGCAACCTCGTTTTGTTGGTTGATGGTTTCATCAATCGACTCTATCGAGAAACCCATTTCGTCGACAGGTAGCGGGTTGGCAGTTACGGTCGTTGTCTTTCTATCGAAATAGACGACGTTTATGTCGTTATAGTCCAACAACATGTCGGTTGAATAGCCCATATCGTCCAAAGAGACAGCACTACCCTTCCGCACAACAGAGTTGGCCATAATCAGGTTGTTGAATTCTCTGACGATGTAGTCGCTATGGGTGCTGACGACAACCCTCAGTCCCTTGTTCGCTAAAAGGGAAAAAATTTTCGCAAGCAGCACCTGCACATCGGGGTGAAAGTTCATCTCCGGTTCGTCTATTATAATACAATCGCCCTTGGCGGCAATATGGCGCAAGAAGATGACAAGGCTGGCCATTGTTTTAACAATTGACGAAGACATGTGGAAAGGCAGCTGTTTCGTCTTTGGCATAGAAGAGGCGTGAAACACCACATCGCCGTTTGGCGTTGTGCTAACCTCCCCCATCAGCAGGTCGTTTTCTATTCTGTCGGCAATTTCAGAAAAAGGACTCTTGTACTTCTGAACGTTCTCGAGATCGTTAGCGATACGCAAACTTTCTCTGATGGTCGCCGGATAGCGGCGCGACGACGCATTTAAAAGTTCAATGGCACTATCCGGTTTTGTCAGATTCTGTATTTTGTCTATCAGTTCATTCCTGCTTAGCGACAATTCCGTTTTAAACGTATAGATGCTGTTTCGCTCAACAGTCAGCATGCGGCTAGCGTCCGAATTTACTAATGAATCCATAATAAATACAAACTCAGCGCCGTTTTCTACTGAGTCAACATCTGCTTCAATATATATCTTGTTATCGCCTTCCTTCTTTTTTACTTTATATACTTTTTCACCTAAATAGTAATTTTTTACTATAGCTTTTTTAAGATCCTGTTCTGAAATTTCTGCCGTAAGTTTGAAATCTTTAAACAAACTATCGCAGGTGTCGTCCGAAATTCCGAAGATGCTGCCCAAGTTTTTTCTTACATGCTCACATTTCAAGTTCACCCATTCCTCAACATGTTTTTTCTCTATAGTGAAAAACCCTTCCTTTTTGACTTGTTCACGTAAGGCACCGTAGTACGATAGTACGTCGCGCATAGAGGGAACAGCCGACAAAAAAGCGTGTAGCACGTAAGCGGCATAAGTTTTGCCCGTACTGTTTTTGCCACAGAAAAGAGTCAGCTTTTTCGAGAGGTCAATTTTGGCCTGTTTGATAGCCCCCAAATTTTCAATGTTGAGTATCATATAGAATAAATTTCAGCAAATAAGTACTTTCTACATAAGAGAAAGCCTAAACTACAAATTTACAAATAAAGTTGGAAACTCTACATTTGGAGAAGAGTAGCCTTGACCTATGCGTTAAAATAATAATCCATTCTTGCGTTAAACAGTTCCTCGCTCTTTGCAAGGCTCTTTTTCGTGTCGGCCTTCATCGCCTCTATCGCCTCAATTTTTGAGGCAAACTCTTGCTGGAGAGGGAGGGGGGGAGAAACACATTTCATCACCTTTAACTTTTCTATAGTTAGTGCTGCATAAGCAGCTCCATTCGCATTTGACTCTTTAAAGCTATCAATAATAAAACTTAATGAATATCTAAAAAATATAGGCGCAACTTCTTCTTTGAAATCCTTTAACCACACAAGATTTCCATCTTTAAAATAGAACTTCTCTGCTGTATCGACTACCCATATTTTTCCTATGGTTCCAACAGCAGTGATTAAAATGTCTCCTACTTTCGGAACACCGTAATTCTTTTGTATTTCCAAGTATCTTTTTTCTGTTATATAGAGTTCCGTTGAAATTGGCATTCCTTTACTTTTTTCAATGACTTCTTTACTTCGAAAAAATGGTATACCTATTTCAGTGTATTCATTCGCAAATATTCGTTTACTTGATGTAATATTACACACCTCCCCCAGCTTCTTCACCTCCCATCCCTTATCATTTTTAACGGGGTCGCCAAACATATCGTAGAAGATGGATTGCTCCAATTCATCGTATTTTTTCAGGAGGGACTTGTGGTCGGCTATGATGGCCGAGAGGGCGTCCAACTCCGATACAATGGCTGTTTGGGTGGAAAGAGGGGGGACGGGGATGGAGATTGACCTTAATGCTTGTTGGGTTAATTTTGGAACAACTGCTCCCGTTATATAACTACTCAAATCAGTGAAACAAAGATAGTATTCTAGTAAACTATCTTTTATAGTGTCATTAACTTGTAAAATATGAGCATGGTTATTCACCCAACTTTTACCTTCTATTATAAAAGCTGTTTTTTCATTTGAGGCCCATTTTGCTCCATCTTCACCAACCAGCAAATAACGACCATCAAAAATGTAAGAATCCACATAATCTTGAATTCCAGTGGCTCCATAATATGGGAATTCTCCACCTTTTCGTTTGTTTTTGGTAACAGGTTTTCGTTGTGAATCTAGTATATCACAAACCTCCCCCAACTTCTTATATTCCCAATTCTGCTTCATACATTGTCCTCCTTTCCCGATACGTTTTGTAAGAGTGGATGAAGCGTAGTTATTTCACAGTCAACATCTTTTAGAAATTCGGCAGACGTATCTGCCGGATTAGCAAACGCAGCCTGGCTTTGCAGAATGACGGTCTTTATCAAGCCTACGGCATCGTTTATGTGGTTTTGCTCGTTCATGAATTGCGGTTTTAAAACGTTCGCCAATGGCGAACGTTTTTATAATCAACTAAATGTCAGTTATCTATAATTCGGCAGACGCGTCTGCCGAACTTAGCCCAAGTATTTTTCCTTGAAATCGGCCAAAGCAGACTGAATGTTGCCGACCAGCCCCTCAATCTCGCCAAAAATGACCTCGGGCGCCTCGTAGTGCACTTCTTCGCGCTCAACCTCCTTGTACTTGTTGATGGAGAGGTCGTAGCCGTTCTGGCGGATTTCCTCCACCGGCACCAGAAACGATTTGTCTTTGCGGGTGCGGGCTTTCTCGCCGTCGGGGTTGTGGAAGCGGGCCACCACGTCGGGGATGTCGTTTTCCTTCACCTCGGTGCGCTTCTGGTCGAGGCTGAAACCGTCGGCCGTCATGTCGTAGAACCAGACATGGTCGGTACCGCCGTTGTCGGTCTTCGTGAAAACCAAAATGGCGGTGGAAACGCCCGAATAGGGCTGGAACACGCCGCTCGGCATGGAGATGACCGCCTGCAGGCGCTGGTGGTCGACAATCTCCTGGCGGATGGCCTTGTGGGCGGTGGAACCGCCGAACAAAACGCCGTCGGGCACAATGCTGGCACAACGGCCGCCCAACTGCAGCATACGCACAAACAGGCTGAGGAACAGCAACTCGGTTTTGGTGGTACTGGCTATGGCGGTGAGCGAGCTGGCGATGTCGGTCTTGTCGACACTGCCCGCAAACGGCGGATTGGCCAATATGAGCGAGTAGCTGACCGACTCGGTATTGTCGGCCGAGAGCGAGTTCTGCCACTTCACGTTGGGGTTGTCCACTCCGTGCAGCATCAGGTTCATGGCACCTATGCGCAGCATGGTGGTGTCGGTATCGAAACCGCTGAACATACCGTTGCGGTAATGTTCGGCGTTCTCTTTCTTCATCAGGTCAGAGCCGTAGACCTCTTTAATATATTTGGCCGTTTCTACCACGAAGCCGGCGCTACCCATGGCAGGGTCGCACATCACATCCTTCAGGCTAGGGCGCATCAGCTCCACAATCATGCGGATGATGTGGCGCGGCGTTCTGAACTGGCCGTTGTTGCCACTGGCCGCCATTTTACCGAGCATATACTCGTAGACGTCGCCCATGGTGTCGCGGTTGTTCATATCGATGGAATCGATGTCGTCGACCAGTTGCTGCAGGGTTTTCGGGCTCTGCAACAAGAAGACGGCATCTTTCATAAAACGGCTGTAGGCCGACTCGGCACCAGTGTTCATGTTCTTGATAAAGGAGAAGGCATCGTTGCGGACAATATCGAACATACGGGCGCTTTCCTCGTTCTTGAAAAAGTGCCAGCGCAGTTTCTCGTACGGTATTTCCTTCTGGGTGTCGGGGTTCAGCCAGTTGCCCTCCTTGAAGACGGGATCCTTAATTTTGGCAACGCCCAAAGTCATAGCGTTGGCCTCCTTCTTCAGCTGGGCATCGTCCAGCATCTTCATAAAGAAGAGGTAGGTCATCTGTTCGAGCACGGTGAGCGAGTTGGTGATGCCTCCCGTCCAGAACGTGTCCCAAATTTTGTCGATTCGGTTTTTAATTTCTCCGGTTATCATATAAAATCACATGTTATACAAAAAGTAGACTAGTCCGTCCAAACGGACTGTGCCAAAACGATAAATTTAGCAAAAAAAGCCCTTTCGGCAAGGCGGAAGGGGGAGAAAAAGTGGGCGGAGGGGCCCAAAATCGAGCGGAGGCGGGCCCGCTGTTTCCCGATGGATAGGTCTCCTGCTACACAATTAGTGGTTGCGAGGTACTGCCTTCCAGGCAGAGGTCGGGAGCTGCATATACCGAGGGCTGAAGCCCCCGGTTATCGAGGTATAGGCCTGCTGCCTAACGGACTTGTATAAGCTAACACGGCTACATGTAGCCGCACAGCCTGGAAGGCTGTACTTTTTGTAACCGTGGGTGCAACCCACGGAGAGCTGGCGGCTACTAGGCAGCCTGGAGGGCTGTACCTTGGGCACGGCGCTGATGGCTAGGCTACGAGGTACTGCCTTCCAGGCAGAGGTTCGGGATGGCATATACCGAGGGCTGAAGCCCCCGGTTATCGAGATACAGGCTTACAGCCTAACTTGCATAGGCTAACACGGCTACATGTAGCCGCACAGCCTGGAGGGCTGTACTTTTGTAACCGTGGGTGCAGCCCACGGAGAGCTGGCGGCTACTAGGCAGCCTGGAGGGCTGTACCTTGGGGAACGGCGCTGATGGAAAGACTGAGAGGTACTGCCTTCCAGGCAGAGGACGGGGGAGGTACCTACCGAGGGCTGAAGCCCCCGGTTATCGAGATACAGGCTTACAGCCTGAACGACTGGCATGGACTGACACAAATCCACGTAGCCGCACAGCCTGGAGGGCTGTACTTTTTGTAACCGTGGGTGCAGCCCACGGAGAACTGGCGGCTACTAGGCAGCCTGGAGGGCTGTACCTTGGGGCACGGCGCTAATGGCTAGACTACGAGGTACTGCCTTCCAGGCAGAGGTCCGGGAGCTACATATACCGAGGGCTGAAGACCCCGGTTATCGAGGTATAGGCTTCCAGCCTAACGGACTTGATGGGTTTACAAACTGGAAGACCGATGGCACACTCCAAACTGGTACTTTACGCTGGGGAGACCGTTGGCTAACCGAGGTATAGGCTTCCAGCCTAACTGACTTGGCGGAACTAAAGCTTTAAGGCGAAACGGACAAGGCACAAAAAAAGCAGGTGGTACCCAAAGATACTGGTAACCACCTGCTAGTGTGTAACCCTACATTAAAACGTATTTACTTAATCTGAACTTTTAATACTTGAACCTCGTCAGCCACGCAGACCTTCACCAGATAAACACCCGCTGAGAGGCCGCTAAGCGGCAACACGACACGATTGGCACCGCCGACGATATCAGCATCAAATTCCGCCATCTTTAGACCTGAGGCGCTTAAAACAGCCACACGGGCTCTGGCAACCGCTGGGGCAGTTAGCAACAAATGGGCCGTTTCACCGCAATTAACCGACGCAGGCACCACTTTCGCCGCCAACCCAGTGACAGCCGCCAAGCGGACACTGGTGTGGGAGACAAGCGAATCGAGCACCTTAATCATACCCGTTTTAACGAAGATGCTGTCTTCGATGCTGACGGTAGCTATGTGGTAAACGAACTCGCCCACCTCAGTCGGCTTCCCATCGAACGACACCGTCTTGTTCCACTCGGCTATCTCGACATTGATGCCGTCTGGCTGGTGCGGATTCCAATCAACATCGACAGTTTCGGCATTCTCCCACGTGTAAGAAATGGACACAATAGCCGAATCGATGCCGACCACCTGCACGCTGTCGCCACCATCTTGTTTGAACAGCACCGGATAAGGATGCTCAACCACCAGCACACCGTCGCCCATGATATAGTTCGGGAAGTCTTCCTTGGTGTATTTTCCGTTCGGAATGGTCATTTCATCGAAATATGCGTTAACAACGCTAAGCGTGTCGTTCAACAGAAGTGTGGAGTCGTGTTCCAAACGCAGGTTGTTCAGGGCACACGGGAAGTTGACCTGCAACAGTCCGGCACCGGCCACTTCCACATTGCCCGAACCGAGTGCATCGGCAGCATTGGCTACAATGATTCCGTCGCGGGCATACCAGGTGCCCGAGAAGTCGCGGTTGGTTGTGTAGAGGTCGAGCACACCACCACCCACCTTGTTTAACGAAGCCGAGCCGTACAACTCGTCGTACAAGTATAGACTGCTACCCTTGTCGGCAACAATAACGGTAGACGGCTGTTCGACCGAGATGCCACTGCCGCGCAGGGCGTAACTGGTACTGTCGGTGTGCAGTTTCAAGGCACCGCCGTGCATGTGTATAGTGCTGTCGACAGAGACGTCGCCAAGCAGACTGAACAGCGCGCTGTTCAGCACCACAATAGGGGCCTTATGGTTGAACTTGCTGAGCTTGCATTCGCCGTCGAAAAGGACAAGCGAGTCGGTAGGCCAAGGCTTGCAACCCGTATTCCAGTTAGCCGGATTGGTCCAATGACCGTTGTTTGTAGCAGGGTCGAACTTGAAAACATAAGGCGACACATTGGCATGCGCTTTCTCGTATACGATGGTGACCACACTGTGGGCCGGCATGGTGACCGAACCCTGGTAGGCACCCAAATCCTGACTGTAGATATCCTTATCGGCAGCCGTCAGCACCACTCTCGAATCGAAATTGACATCGTTGACCGGCAGGTCGTGCGAAACAGTCTGCTCGGTATTGCCCTGGTTGATGAATATGAGCGTATAGGCAGAGCCGTCGGCCGCCTTGAAACCGCAGGTCGTCATCTGGTTGGACGACGCCCACGTGTCGATCAACTGCATACCCGGGCGGACAAACTTCGAGAAATGCCTCAGCCCGTGATAGGTCGGTTGTGTACGGAAACCGCCATTCCATGGCTGCTTATAGGTAGAGTCCCACTTCTGCAGATTGATGCAGGTTTCGCCACCATCGCCCCAAATGAGGTTCCAGTGGAAATAGTATTGGACCCTGTTGATGTTGAAAGCATTCGCAATAAACCAGGCGGTATAAACGGCATCCATCGGAACAGACTCGCGTAAAGCCGAATTCTCGGTCATAAACATGGGTTTGTCCTTAAGATCGTTAGCCAGCCCCTTCATCGACTCGATGAAATCGTTCGGATAGCTGTAGCGGTCGGAATGGTCGTTCTTGCCACTGTGGTAGTAGTGGAAAGAGTATCCGTCGAGCAACTTCCTGTCGAGGTTGTTCACATAGTCTTGTGTCTGGTTCCATCCGATGCCGATGTTGTCGGCACCGATCATCTTCGGAGCATTCGGCATTTTCCGGACCTGCGCGCTGACCGCCGACAACGCCTTTCCATAGCCGGCCACGTCGTACGTTTCGGTAGGGTTCAGCACCATGCAGTCGTAATCGGGCTGGTCACAGTCGGGCTCGTTCTGAATGGAGATAAAGTCGGGGAACACACCAAGTTTGTGGTAACGGCCCAGCGATTCGGCCCACCACTGCCCGTACTTGTCGTATACAAACTGTCCGTTCTCCTTCTTGAGCGTACCTTTGGCCCAGTTGTTAGAGCCGTGACGGCTGTTGTTCGCCTTCAGATAGGCCGGAGCCGACCAGGAAGTCATTAAAACGGGTAATTTGTCGCCACAATACTCTTTGGCGGCTTTATAAATAATGGCGTCGTTGGAAGCGATAAGGTTATCGTCGGCATTGTCTTCAACAGCCCAGTTGCCCATGCGCAGGCACGAAATGCCCAAGCCGTTAAACAAAGTATCGTAAACAGCCTCACGGTTCGGATGATTGGTCAACCAGTCTTGATAATAAACAATACCGCCGCCAATACCGCCTACGGTTTGACCGACCTTATCGGGATAGACACTCACCGTGGCGCCAAAAGCGTTGTCCGCCACAACTGCCGCCAAGGGCAGACACAGCAGCAACCTATTTCTCAATATGTCAGCAAAACGGTTCATGTAGCTCAAATCTTAGTGTTACTAGACAATCAACAAACTTACCCTCAAAAGCACTAATTGGGGTAACTGCCTCAAATATAATAAACTTTCAGAAGAATTGTACATTTTTTTCAACCAATAGTGAAATATTTTTCCAAATACGCCTATTTGTTTGGTTTTACAGCACTTGGCGGGAAATTAAAGAAATGGCGGAACCGGCGGGTAAAATAGGCCGGGTCGGAGAAACCGACCTGGAAGGCCACATCGCCCACCTGTATGTTACCCTCTTTCAACAACGCCATAGCCTTCTGCAACCGGAATTCGTTGAGCAGTTCGACCGGAGTCTGCCCTGAGAGGGTCTTCACCCGTCGGTAGAGGGTGATTTTAGTCATACACATATCGTCGGCCAAACGCTCAACCGAATAGGTATTGTCGGTATAGTGTTTTTCGATGACATCGAGCATTTCGCGCAAAAGCGGATTAATCTGCTCCTGTTTCTGCCCATCTACCACAGGGCTACCTTCAGCGACTGGGTCAGCAGTCTGGGCATCGTCCCCAACATCAGCATCGGCTTCACTATGATCGTCAGCCCCCACACTGGTGGTGTTCGCAATGTGTTCCGACAACAGACGCTGCTGTTGTTTCTGACGGAGCGACAAGATGTTGTTCAACTTAATGAGGAGTTCGTTCTGGCTGAACGGCTTCGGTATGTAGTCGATAGCGCCAGTCAGCAGACCAAGCAGCCTGTCACTCTCCGAACTCTTGGCCGAAAGGAACAGGATAGGGATATAGTTGAGGGCCTCGTTTTTCGAGAGCTCGATACTCATATCAATACCATTCATTACCGGCATTTCCACATCGCTGACCACAATGTCGATGGCATTCTGTGCCATCAGCTCAAGCGCCTGCCTTCCGTTGTTGGCCACCAACACACTGACATAGGCGTCGAGCATATTCTTAATATTCTGGCAGATGAGCGGATCGTCGTCCACCACAAGAACCGTATTGCCAGACATGAGTTCGGTATCGACCTCGAAATCGGGCACAGTCTTAACAGGCGACAACTGGCTTTCAACCAGTTCAACGTCGGTAAGCGGCAGTGTGATGGTAGTGGTGGTGCCCACGCCCAGCGTGCTCTCGATGTTGAACGTACCGTTGTTTTGCAGCACATAGTCACGGACAATGGCCACACCCAAACCGGTACCTTTCTCACCCTGTGTACCCTCGGTAGAAGTATGTCTGCCCTCGGTTTGCAGCTCCTTAATCTTTTCGGCCGTCATACCCACGCCCTGGTCAGAAATCTGTATTTTCGCCCTGTCATGTTCCTGCCAGGCTTTCAGCGAGACAGCCTTTCCAGAAGGAGTGAACTTGATACTGTTGCTTACCACGTTGCGGATGACGGTGCTGACCATACGGGCATCGATGTAGCAATAGTTACGCACATTGACCTCGGAAAGCACCTTAACCCCCTTTCCATCGGCGGTTGCCTTCAACAGCGCCAGATCGCTGTCGATAATTTGCGCCAAATCGGTATTGGAAGGCCGGTATTCGATATCGTCTTGGCTAGAGGTAGCCCACGCGAGCAACTTGCTCATTTCGGTCTGTAAGGTGCGGGCGCTGCCCAACACGTCGCCAACCACCTTTTGCCTTTCCTCAGGGTTCATCGACGCATCCTTCCTCAGCAGACCTTCCAAAGCCCCCACAATGGCAAACATCGGATTCTTCAAATCGTGCGCCACCACAGCAATCAGCCTGTCTTTATAGCTGAGTACGCGGTTCAATTCCGAGTTACGCTTCTCAATCAGCTGGTTTTTAGTCTTAAGGTCGAGCGTACGCTCGTTCACCTTTTCCTGCAATACAATCTTCTCACGCACAACATTACGGTAGCGCCGGTAAACGAGGCCGACAACAAGAGCGAGCAGCAACAACCGGAACCACCAAGTGGCCCACCACGGTGGCGACACCAGAATAGAGAGCGAATAGAGTGTTTTATAGTCAGCCCCCAACCCACTCTGCATAGCCAGTTCCAAAGTGTAGGACCCGGACGGGATGTAGGAGAAATTGAAATTCTTATCGGCAGGCACCATGGTCCACGAGTCGTAAAGTCCGTTCAGGCGGTAGAAGAGACGGCTGGAACACTCGTTAAAATCGACCACATCGAACTGGATGTCGAGGTTGGTCTCGCCATAACCAAGATTAAGCTCACCGCCATTGCCATATGTTTTCCAGTTTCCACACTCGTGTTTACCATAAAAGGCCAATACCTCGGAATTGGGGTCAGCAGCGTCCTCATAGTCAAAAGTGACAGGCTCGCCGTTAATGAGCAGCCTTGAAATGCCCACATGGCCCACGCCCATATCCATGACCGAAGTGTTCGGATTGAAACTGAAGAAACCGTCGCGGTTACCGAAATAGATTCTTCCGTTGGAATCGACAATTTTCGAGCGTGTTTTGAAATAGTTCTGCCCTTTCGAACTAAAATCGAAGGGGTAAGAAACACACTTCTGCGCTTTCAGGTCAACTTTGACAATACCCTCGGTGCCCGAAGCCCAAACAGCACCGTCGGCAGCAAGAAGCACAGAAGAAAAATAGCTGCTGGGGCAGTAGTTGAGTTTCGAATAGGCCGAGCCGTCGGCCTTGAACAGGAGCAACCCGTTGTTGGTAGCCGCCAAAATCCCGTAATTTGGTACAAAACAGGCGTCGTGAATAGAAATCATCTGGTCTTTTGAAGAGCCATGGTAATGAACCTTGATAGGGGCCACCACGCCATTGTTGTCGATCCAGACGGTCGTAGAGGTAAATATCCACAGAAGCGACGAACTGGCTTCCACCACAAAGTAAGGCCAGCGGTCGGGGGCATCGCCATAGTTGGGGTGCTGCAACAGCTTGAGACTCCACTGCCCGTTGTGCAGCACATAGATGCCGTCGCCACCGGCACACACCCAGTAGTCTCCGTTAACCAGGCGGACAACACTGAAGAGGTTAGACCTTGGCGAATTGATGCCGGTAAACGGTATGTTGGTGAAATGGATGTTATCGGTAGGCGAAGAATAGAGGCCGCCCCCCCAGGTCGTCACCCAGATGCGTCCCAACCCGTCGTTCAGTACAGAAGTGACATTTTTGTTGGTCAAGCCGTTAGAGGGTCCATAAAGGAACGGAGTCGGATTATGGTCGGAATAAGAAAAAATGCCGATTCCATCGCTGGCCACCAAGTGACGTCCGTCTTTCAAATCGGCAAACCCGGTAGCCATACAGTTGGCCAGACCCAACTCGGTTGCGGTGAAAATGCCGTTGTTATGGTTGAGGCGCAAACGCCACAAACCCGAATTCTGGGACCCCACCCACAAGTCGCCGGAACGATCGACCATAACCGCATACAGTTTACTGAACGCCTCTTCGTTTGCACCATAAGGCAGAACTTTCTGGAAGTCGGACATCTGCGTAGGCACCCCTTTCGACATCCACAGCCCATCGCCATCGGTAATAAACCAGAACGACCCGTTCTTGGCGCGGACGAAATTACGCACATTACGGAACGGGAGCAGAACATGGTGGCTGAAGCCCACCTCGCCATTGGCGGCTATGCTGTAAAAGGAAAGACGGTCGGCCAAGCCGTAGGCGACCATAAGACTCGGCGAAACCGGATAAATGCTGGAGATGATGGCATGCTGCTCGTCGTTTCCGATGGGCTGGTTGAAAACCTCTTTCCCATCTTCCCTGTAAACAACCATGCTGCCGCCTGTTAGAATCCAATAACGCCCCCTTGTGTCGGACGATATCGCATCAATCGAAAAAGGCTCGGTATTCTTGTAGAGAGGGCCTTGCGGGAGGAAACGGTACTGCTTGTGGGAGAATTCGTAAATACCATTCGAAGTGGCGGCTAAAAAGCGGCCGCTGGTTTGAGACAGACAGAAGGAAGTAACCGTCTTCTGGTAAGAGGAGTCGTAATTGGCAGGTGCCACGTCGGAAAAACGGTCAATTTTACCGTCATAAACCGCAAGAAAACCATTCCCCCCACCCATCATAACATGGCCGGACGGCAGACAAGCCAAATGGCTGATATCGTTTCGGTACAACTGCGGATACTGTTTCTTTGGGTACGATTTGAAAACCGTTCCATCGAAACAGTTCAAGCCAAAGTCGGTACCCACCCAAACATGTCCGAGTGAATCTTCGGCAAGCGAATAGACCAAGTTCGAACTCAATCCGTCGGAAGTCGTAAAATTGTCGAAGTTCATTCTTTTTTGGGCGAAACCATCGCCTGGCGTCAGGAAGCATGCGATTCCCAAAGCCCATATAGTGTTTTTCACTGTACCCAATCCCATACTACTCTATCTATAGTTTAATTCGTGAGCATCATCCTCCACCTACAAAAGCAAAGAATGAACAAGGTCAAAATTAAGAAAGAAAAAGGAAAAAACAGTAAAAAAGCACTGAAAATTAAGTTTTTCACTATTTTAAATGCCTAAATAGGCATGTATGGCTTTGGCACACTCATACCCTTCCTCGTACAGTTCGAGCAGTCGGTCCGTATCTTTCTCGATAGAGGTTACCTTCAGTTTTTTCAGAGGTTGCAGCACCAAAACCTCACCGGTTTCGGCCTTTGCCTCGATAAACTGCATCAGATTGTTGTAATCGCGTCCACGGTGCCGCATCTTTTTTGTGATAGCGGTGCCATAAATACCCAATGGAATGGGCAGATTTGTATACGGACTACGGCGGTGCGGGTTTCGAGTCAGGACCACCACGTTGCGCTTGTATCCTTTCGAAATAGCCCTTTTGATAGGTACCGGATCGCACACCCCCCCGTCAAGCATCTGCACACCATCGATGAACTGCTTCTTTGTCACCACCGGCACAGCGCACGAAGCCTTACAGATGTCGATAAAGCGTTGGCGAGACTGCCTTTCGTCGAAATAAACGGCTTCACCCGTATTGCAGTTGCTTGCAACAAACTCTCGTTCGACAGGATTGGCAAAGAAGGCGTCAAAATCGAAAGGAAGAATCTTTTTACTGATGCGGTCAACAGCCAGGTCAAGATCAAAAACAGCACCTTTGGTAAAGAACTGTGACAAACTGACAATTTTAAACCGCTTGAAAAGATCAATAAAAATCTTTTTCTGCCTGCCCCGCTGGTGCGACAAATAACACGCCGCAGCGCAAGCGCCGCCACTTACACCAGCCACATAAGGGAACTCGATATCATGATCCATAAAATAATCGAGCACACCTGCAGTAAACACACAGCGCATTCCTCCCCCCTCAAGTACCAGACCAACTCCGTCTACTATCATGTTGTCAGTTAAATTTATAAGGTTACAATATAGTTTAAAATGTATTCAATATAGTTTATAGGCTGACGACCGCACCTTGAACGCCTCGGCATCGGCCCTCCAGAATGGCAACAAGTCAGCTGTTTGGTAACGCTTGGTTAACAACTGGCGCACCTGACTGGTGCCGCAAACATTGTCGAACATATTGTAGTTCTTCAGATTGCCTAATTTAAACAAGTCGTGGTTCGGATACATGCGGTGCAATTCCTGCGCCACATACCATTGAACCTCGGTAAGCGCAGCTTTCCGGTAGTCGGTAACATACACCTGCACACCCGAAACCGCCTTTCCGGAACTGATGCCGAAATAAGGCTTGAAGGTGATAGGTCGGAAAGAGATACCCGGCAGATTCAGGCGGTTCATAGCCTTGGCCAACGCCTCGCCATCGATCCATTCAGCCGCAAACACTTGGAAAGGCAGTGTGTAGCCCACCCCGATCTGAATAGCATAGAGTTCGCCGATAATTCCCGACATCGGATAGGCGACAGCCGCTTCGGGCGTAGGAACCTGCGGAGAAGTCAGCACCCACGGAAGCCCCGTTTCGCCGAACGTCATGTTGCGTTTCCATCCGTCCATTTTCACCACAGTCAGCCTGCAGCGTTTGTCAACCGGCCGCTCGTTATTAACCAAACCCGCCAATTCACCGACCGTCAACCCATAGACGTAGGGGATATTGAAGTTGCTGACAAACGAGTAGAAGCCGTCGCGGACCAACGGTCCCTCCACCTTCTCGCCGCCAAGCGGGTTAGGCCGGTCGAGCACAACCACCTCTTTGTTGAACTGCGCAGCCGCCTCCATTACATTGCCCAACGAACTGATAAAGGTATACGACCGACAACCTATATCTTGAATATCGTATACGATTACATCGACATTCTTCAGCATTTCGGCAGTGGGCTTGCGCGTTTTTCCATGCAGGCTGTAAACCGGCAGACCTGTTAGCTTGTCGACCGTATTGGCAACCAGGGCACCGGCCAGCTCGCTTCCCCTGATGCCGTGTTCGGGAGCAAAAAGGGTGGTTAAGTCAACCTCTTTAGCGGCATAGAGAATATCGATAGTCGACCGCATATTGCGGTCAATACCGGTCGGGTTCGTCAATAAACCCACCTTTTTTCCGGCAAGAATGGAAAATCCGCTTTCTTGCAGCACATCGATACCCGTTTTCACCTGTGCAGCCACAGATGCCCAAATGACCGATGAAATAAGAGTGACAAGAAAAAACTTTCCCTTCATGCGTTCCAAATTTACTTTTTAATACAAACCAGTCTGTTCAAACCTAGTTAAAATATCAATAGTCTGCTCAGGTGAAGACGAAACAGACGCATTCCAGCCCAATTTGCGGGCCGCCTCCACATTGGCCAGATTGTCGTCAAGATAGAGGCATTCAGCCGCATCAGCTCCACAGTCTGCCAACACAGCCCTATAAATCTCTGGATCGGGTTTGACCAAATGCAGTTCATTCGAAAGGTAGCACTTGTTGAAACACTCGTCCACACTGTAACCGCCTTCTCCCCCCATGCACCGGTTGGCCCAAAACTCAAAATGAATCTGGTTGGTGTTACTGAGAATGTAGGTATTGTAACGGCTGTGCAACCGGTGTACCAATTGCTGAAGCGCAACCGGAGAATCGAGAATAAAGGCATTCCAAGCCGCATCGATCTGCTCGTCAGTCACGTTCACCGCATACTGTTGGCGTACATGCTGGTGAAAATCGCCAACCGACACCAACCCGAGCTCAATACCGTTAAAGATGCCATGCTGCCTGCAATTGGTTATCTGCCGGTCGACATCGTGAATGCCCAATAATTTGAAGGCATCGATACAACGCTGCATGCACAGCCTGACGGTTACCATTCCCAAATCGAGGAAGATATGCTTTATCATTTCGCTCAGAACACTTTTAGTCTGTATACAAAAATAACATTTTTTGCGAGAATAGAGACAAAACCCGAGACCTTTTATTTCCCTGTAAACTCATTTAAAAGACAGCTTGTTATTAGTCAAAACATTACACAATTCCACAGAACTGATCTTTCAACTCAACCATGTTTGTTGTTGAAGCCTATCAGAAAAAAAACGTGAAATTATTTTGTTTTACATCGGTTTTCCACTATTTTTGCAAACGATTTCGCAAGTTGCCTGTTTTTAAAGCAAAACTACGTTATCAGGACCCATAGCTCAGTGGTTAGAGCAGCTGACTCATAATCAGTTGGTCGTAGGTTCAATCCCTACTGGGTCCACAAACGGCTGCAACAATTTATGTTTGCGGCCGTTTTTGTTTACAAAAGACACAAAATGACGGCTTATGCGAAAATTTATGATTGGTTGTTTGGCATCGCTTTTAGTAGTCGGGTGCACAGAACCAGAAGAAGATTCACCAATACCCAACCACCGCGTTTATTTTGAGACCCCATATTCCGACTATACCCTATTACAAAACACCGGCTCCTACAAAACCTACACCACCGGCAGCGGAGTGTACAAGACAAACACCTATCTGGGCTACGGCGGATTGTTGGTGTACAGGAGTTTCGACGGTGTGGCGCGCTGCTGCGACCTTGCATGTCCCTACTGCTATGTGACAAAAGGGTTAAGAATAGAGGTAATCCCCAACAGTTCGCTTGAAGCAGTCTGCGAACTGTGCCAGTCGGTTTTCAACCTTCAGTGGGGTGCGTGCATAGCGACCAGCGGCCCAAGCGTGAACAACTACATGCTAAAGATCTACTACTGCCGCGATACGGGTTCAACCATATTGGTGGGCAATTAACGACACGGTTCAACGATGAAGAGAAAAGACATCACACTAATAGCACTTGAGGCACTGCTGACACTGATGTGCGCTACGAGCATGGCACTGCTTGCACACGAAAGCTATGGTTTTGCCATTCCGCTCTTCCTTCTCACACTGTGCTCGATTGCCTTGTTATGGACGTCGTGGAAATACATAGAGGGAAGCTATGCTCCAAAACTTCGGGCAAAAGAAGGGGAAGATGTCGATGAAATTGTGTTCAGCATGCCTTCATCGGAAAAGGAATACCTGAAAAAGACGCTGTACCACGTTCCCGCCATCCGACCAAAAACATGGTTCCTTATATGCCTTAACCTTTACCTACTCGTCCTGTTCATCGTATTTCCACCGGTTGTGCCGCTAATTCAGCTATTTTTACTCTTACGCTGGAACAAGAACATCCGCGCAACCTTCAAGGAAAGGTATAGCAACTACAAAAAGGCCAACTTACTGATCATTTTCAACAAAAATGGCATGTATGGTGCAATTCCCCGCCTTTCCACCGAGGAAGGTAAAAGCATGATCTACCTCTACACGGCCTTCAACGACTGGTCGGCTATCAGTTCGATCGTCTTTTACAGAAAACACATTGAGGTGAACTATGGGAACAAACAGAAAGAATACCTTATACCCGACAACGACAAGCAACTGTCTGACTTTAAGAAAATGGTTGGCAAATACTTTCCGAAAGCACAGCAACCGGAAAAGATACTGAACCTGCAAAACTATACCGACATTTTTAACGGCATTTGCACACCGGCAATCGGCATCGGTACCGAAGAAAACAACACTTTCCATTTGGGAGAATCGTATATAGCGCCCATTCCATCGGTACCTAAAAATTTCCGGTGGCCAACGAACCACCAGCTTCCGCTGTCGTTCCTGATGCAGATAAACTGCAAGGACCTTGCGCCTTTCGACGTAGAAGGCCTGTTACCCAAAGAAGGTATGCTCTACTTCTTTTACGAGATGAAGGAAATGCTGCTGAACGACTGGGGCAACAACGGGTGCGCACGCGTTGTTTACAGCAGTGTGAAAAACGACCAGTTGGTCTTTGCAAAAGATCCCATAAAAGATATTGACCAGAACTACCTGCTACGGCAACGGAAAATATGCTTTCACAAGAAGAACGATATTCCCGGCTATGCCGACGCCTGCCAACTGGTAAAAAGCGTTGCACTGACGAACAAGGAAACCTACAACTACACACGCTGGCGCTTTAAGAAAGACAGGCGGGAGGAACAGAAAAAATTCGAAGAAATGGCACAACTGTTCGGTTATGCCAACTACCACACCCTACGCGAACTGGAAGTGGAGAACCCTGCCGATATGCTGCTTCTGATGCAGATTACACTGACAAAGGACGACTTTTACGCCTACTACCTGTACCACAACAATAACAGCGAAAAAGGGGCTGAATGCCGCGCCTTTTTCGAACAGTGGGAGGAACTACCCTGCCAGCTCTACTTCTTCATACCCCGCAACGACCTGAAAAGACTCGATTTCAGTAGAATATACTTTGCCAGAAGAGGAAAAAGAATAAACAGTTTTACACTTCCGGACGATATAATCTGACAACCCGACAAATTAAAAACGAAGGTTATCAAAAGCTATACAGACAAAATACACTAAATTTGCAGAAATTGTTAAAACCATGTTGCAATACAGATTACTGGTGCTTGACCTTGACGGAACACTCACCAACAGCCAAAAGATTATCACTCCCAAAACCCTGAAAGCCCTGTTCAGAGCGCAGGAAGCCGGAGTTAAAATTGTTCTTGCGTCAGGACGTCCCACTTTCGGAATAGAACCAATTGCCAAACAACTGCAGCTTAAGAAAAACGGAGGCTACATACTCTCATACAACGGCGGACAGATTATCGACTACCAGACTGGTGAGACGCTTTTCCAGCAGTCGCTACCCGCCAACGAAATTCCGCACCTCTACGAATTCGCTAAAAAACACAACCTGGCAATTATGAGTTACGATGGAAACGACATTGTAACCGAAAATCCGGAAGACGAATATGTCATTATTGAAGCTAAAATCAACAATATGCCAATCCGTGGTGTTGAATCGTTTCTCGCAACCATCCAACACCCAGTAACCAAGTGCCTGATAGTGGGCGAACCAACCAGACTGGCAGAAGTGGAAAAGATAGCTAAACAGGAGTTCGGCTCGAACATCAACCTTTTCACCTCGGCCCCCTATTTTCTGGAATGTGTGCCACCAGGCATCGACAAGGCCCTTTCCATCGACCGCCTCATCAAAAAACTAAAATTGACCAAAGAAAACGTAGTGGCATGCGGAGACGGCTACAACGACCTTTCGATGATACAGTTTGCCGGACTTGGAGTAGCGATGGGAAACGCACAGAACGGAGTGCTCGAAGCAGCCGATTTCATCACACTTTCGAACGATGAAGACGGTGTAGCCTACGTCATCAACAACTACATTTTCCACCGGAACAAACTGCGGCGCATGTTCAACCGCGACTACTGGAAACTGAAGTGGCAAAACAAAAAACGCAAAAAATAAACTTAACCAATAAACATGATGGACAACATCTTACGCTTTTTCCGACACTATGGACTCTCCATTTCTGTGGCACTTACCATTTTCTACCTGTGTATGATGCCAAGTAACAGCACTGGACTAAGTCTCAACATTTCTAACATAGACAAGTACGTGCATTTTCTGATGTATTTTGCATTGTCGTTCTGCGTCAGCCTGAACCTCTACCAGGAATACACCAAATACAGGAGCATGACAATGGTGATGTGGGCACTGGTTATCCCGATTCTTTTCGGCGGTCTTATAGAGGTGATGCAAGACAAATTCACAGTCAGCCGTTCGTGCGACCTATACGACCTGCTGGCCGATGCCATAGGGGCTGTTCTCGGTTTCCTGTTTTCGGCATGGTATGTACCCCGCCACTTTAAACAGAACGAGAACTAACTCCGTAAAAAAATTCCTTTTCAACGAAAAAAACGCTTATTATGAAATACAGTTTCATTGTTCCAGTCTTTAACCGTCCGAACGAGGTTGACGAGTTGCTTGAAAGCCTGACCACACAAACACTGACCGATTTTGAGGTGCTGGTTGTGGAAGACGGATCGAAAGAGACCTGCGCCGGAGTCTGCCAAAAATATGCCGAGCGCCTCAACCTGCGTTACTTTGAAAAGGAAAACAGCGGGCCGGGGCAAAGCCGCAACTACGGGGCAGAAAGGGCCGAAGGCGAATACCTCATTATCCTCGACAGCGACGTGGTGCTGCCAGCCGGCTATTTGCAGGCTGTAGATGACGAACTGACAAGCCAACCGGCCGATGCCTTTGGCGGTCCAGACCGTGCCCACGAGTCGTTTACCGACACACAGAAAGCCATCAGCTACAGCATGACCAGCTTCTTCACTACAGGCGGAATACGCGGTGGAAAGAAGAAATTAGACAAATTCTACCCACGCTCGTTCAATATGGGCATACGCGCAGAGGTATACAAAAAACTCGGTGGATTCTCGAAAATGCGTTTTGGCGAGGACATCGACTTCAGCATCCGCATCTTCAAAAACGGCTGCCAGTGCCGGTTGTTTCCAGAAGCATGGGTTTGGCACAAACGCCGCACCGACTTCCGCAAGTTTTTCCGCCAGGTTTTCAACAGCGGCATCGCCCGCATCAACCTCTACAAAAAATATCCCGAAAGTTTGAAGCTGGTCCACCTGCTTCCAGCCGTATTCACAATGGGAGTCGGCATACTTCTGCTACTTTTCACCGTAGGTTTTATAGGAACATTGTCCTATCCGTCCGCCAAATACCTGTGCCTGGCAGCACTGGCACCTTTGGTACTGTTTTCGGCCATCATCTTTACAGACGCTGCCATTCAGTACAAGAGCATAGGCATAGGTTTGCGTAGCATAGCGGCCTCGTTTATCCAACTGCTTGGCTACGGAACCGGATTCCTAAAGGCATGGTGGAAACGCTGCGTGTTGGGGAAAGACGAGTTTCAAGCCTTCGAAAAGACATTCTACAAATAAACACCTATCCCGATGGATTTGTTCGAGCAAAACTACCGCCAGCACATTGGCCACGCATCGCCACTTCCGGCACGCATGCGCCCTCGAACTATCGATGAATTGGTCGGTCAGGAGCATATTCTTGCCCCCGGTAAACTGCTTTACCGTGCCATAAAGGCCGATAAACTTACCTCCGTCATTTTCTATGGTCCACCCGGAATAGGAAAGACCACCCTGGCCCGGATTATAGCCAACACTACAGCCGCCCATTTCCAACAACTAAATGCTACCATTGCGGGTAAAAAAGACTTGGAAACGGTGGTGGCCACCGCACAAAAACACCTTGGACAATACAACCAGCGGACAATCCTCTTCATCGACGAAATTCACCGTTTCAACAAGGGACAACAAGACTATCTGCTTCCGTTTGTAGAAGACGGAACACTGGTGCTGATTGGCGCCACAACCGAAAACCCGTATTTTGAGGTGAACAGCGCCCTTTTATCGCGTTCACGCATCTTCGAACTTAAACCGCTTTCTACCGAAAACATCGAACACCTTATCGACAAGGCACTAGCCGACAACGAGCGCGGACTTGGTGAATACAACGCCAGCATCACGCCCGATGCCCGACGCTTTTTGGCCGAAGCCACCAAAGGCGACGCACGCGAGGCACTAAACGCCCTTGAACTGGGCGTGCTGACCACCGATGCCGATGAAAGCGGGAAAAGAGAGTTGAATTTGGCGGTTTTGCAAGAATGCATACAGAAAAAGGCACTCCGTTACGACAAAGACGGCGACAACCACTACGACGCCATTTCGGCCTTCATTGAAAGTATGAAGCACACCGACCCCGACGCAACCCTCTACTATCTGGCCCGAATGTTAGAAGCAGGTGAAGATCCGAAATACATTGCCCGCCGGATTATGGTCTGTGCGAGCGAAGATGTGGGTATTGCCGACAGCAACGCCCTAAACGTGGCCACCAGCGCAAGTTTGGCGGTGGAAAGGATAGGAATGCCCGAAGGGAAGAAAATACTGGCTCACGCGGCCGTTTACGTGGCTTGTGCGCCAAAATCGGACGCAGTGAGCAGGGCTTATATGCTGGCAGAGCAAGAAGTAAGGCGTAGCGGTCATATTGAAATACCGATGATTCTAAAGGATGAGAGCTATGCCGGCGCGCACAATTTAGGCCACGGCGTTGGCTTGACCGACATTCACGCCTTCCCGAACCACTATGCAAAACAACAGATGCTGCCCGATGAATTGGCCGATCGCCAATTTCTGAAATTAGGCGAAACCCGCTACGAACGAGCCATAGCCGAATGGTTTAAGAAGATTGGGAAGACAGGGGAATAAGATTAAATTTTCAATCTGTTTATACGGTTTTCTAGTAATAGAAAATAAGCCTCCTTTAATTTTTCCGATAAGAACGATTTTCCAATAATATCATACCATTTTTCTTTATAGGTAACCATTTTATCGATGACTTTATTAGCATACTTACCTTCAACGCCAGACATCTCCATAGCATCCACAAAAGAACTTCTATTATAACCACCAATATACTGAGTATCGCCAACACCAGAACCTATACAGATACATTTTACAAAAAATAAGCGCTCGGAGAGAAAAATCAATAATAGAGTATAGGATATTTTTTCTGAATAATATGGCCACTTAGATTTTGCCGCCACTCCTCGCCCACCAAGTTTCTCCATTCGTCATACAGATAAGTAACTGTACAATTCTGACTAGATGTTGAGATACCATCAAAATAATTTTTATGATTTATTTGTTTTTCAATAAGTTGTCCATCGCTATTATAAGTCCATTTATCACGGACAAAATCTTTAGTGCAGGTATCGCAACCCAAATTATACTCTAATAGTTTTCCATTTTTAGCATAAACCCAACTTTCAGTATAAATCAAGCTATCATTTCGTAAAATATCAAAACACAACAGTTTATCGTCTTCAAATGTTCTCTCAATACTGACACCGCCATCATAAGCCGTCTTAACGAGGCATAACTTTCCATCTCCGTCATAATGACAGTAAAACATCTTCTTCTTTTTCTTAAATACAGCCAACGAATTAGGCTTACCGTTAGCATATTTCTTATAGTATTTAATTGGAGAAGGTTCTTCTTTAGGAGTGTAGGATGAAGCAAAGTATTTTGATCGAATATCTACCAGCCGACCTTCTTCATCGTATTTGTAAGTAAGATAGTCTCGTTTATGGGTAAACAGACTATCGGTATATACGATGGTTTCAATTCTTTTACCGTTTTTATCGAAAAAGTGTTTATAATACTCATACCACGAAAAACTCACTCCAACTGTATTACACTTGAAAGCACAAACCAGATATCCGTCCCTGTCGAACCAAAATTTTTCCGAACCCTCCTCCCTATACTTTACAGGGCCATTTAATCCTTTAAATGCTACATCTGTAGCACCACAAGCAAACAATAGATGTGTAAGAGGAAGTAATAAAAAAATAAAAATGTACCTCATAACCAAATAATCATTAATCATCGCCCAAAGTATTCTTTGTAATACTTTAAAATGATGGTTGACGTAGTTTTAATCAGCATAATCAGTTTTAAGAAACGAAAGAAAAGGACCACATCACGATCAAAAATAGAAGAAGAACTTATACTTCTATTCGAATCCATAAAATAATAATACCCAACCAGATTAACCGATTGAGTATTTATATAACTGATAACCAATTAATTTCTTAGATTATTAGATTTAAAGGTGTTTTCAAAATCTCCCTTGTCGATATGAGTGACATAGACCCTTGCCTGTTTGTTTACATAAACAATGGAAACCATGATGGCACCACGTTTCGAAGAAAATATAGAAACATACTCACAATTTCCTTGCTGTACTTCGATAAAAAGGTCGGAATCGGTTTTTGGTTGTCCATTTATGTGAAACATTTCCCTACATTCCTTTGGTTGTCCATACTCCTTAGCCAGCGACTGTTTTACTTTGGCATAGTAGTCGTAAAGGGCACGCCAAGAATTACAGACATCAAGCATCACCACCACCTTATCGACGTGCTTCGCATCTTTTCTAAAACCGGAAACTTGAATTATTGAATTGGAAAAACCACGGTAGGTGCCCCAAAAATAAGCTTTGTTGTTTGTGGTATCGTCAACACACTCGGGGCATGGTATACGTTGAAAGCCCTTTTTCTGTATTTTTTCATAAAACTGTTCTTTAGGTCCACCCATAGGTATACCGGAAAACAGAATATGTTTGGCTGAATATGATAGTTGCGAACAAACAATCAAACATAGAATTGAGACTATCTTTTTCATATAATATGTAAAAGTTTACAGTAAAATTGCACAAAGATAACATTTTAAAGGGAACAGACAAAAAGCTTTCGCATACACTTTAGAAAACGAACAATGTACACAAAACCAAACCGGAATCTGGGTGTCAGTTTCGTAACTTGATGCTTTTTGGTTGGAGAAGCATAATGCAGGAACCGGACTCGGCTTTCAGCAGAAAAAAAGTAATGGTACTCGGGCGGACAAATTTTACTTACTCACAACAGGCGAACAACAAACTGTTTTTGTGTTGTGAAATTTCAGGTGAATTGTTTTACCGAAAAAGAGAGTTTTTTGTTGGTTAGCACACGGACACACAAAAATATGAAAACCTCAGAAAGTAAAAATACAGTAAATTAAACCATATTTAATTAATTACTAGTATATTAGAATAATAATACTTTATTTTTCCTTGCAATTCATTTTAATGTAAAATAGAAATAAAATCGCCATTTCATCGAAAAATTTAGAAAAATAACACTGGAGAGGCTAAAATAATCAGCTTGGCGGCTAAAAATTCAAATTAACCAGTATTTTTCCAAAATTTCGAAAAAGGGTTAAACCGACCTAGA
The DNA here is from genome assembly GCA_002396385.1 of Bacteroidales bacterium UBA4345. Taxonomy (GTDB): domain Bacteria; phylum Bacteroidota; class Bacteroidia; order Bacteroidales; family Paludibacteraceae; genus Physcocola. The sequence goes on along the minus strand of DGTD01000042.1, from coordinate 40,828 downwards.
ATCACAAACAAAATATTATTGTAATTTTAAAGTTGAAACACAGCTTAAACATCAATATATGATTGAAGACGACGATAAAGAAAAAACAAATAATACTTTTCCAGATAACGAGACATCTGAAGAAACCTTTCAGGGTCTTTCCGAACTCGACGACAGGAAACCCGCTGAGAGCAGGCTTAAACAGATTGTTCTTTCGCTACCAGAAAAACCGGGCGTCTACCAATACTTTAATAAGGAAGGAACAATTATTTATGTGGGTAAGGCTGTAAACCTAAAGAGACGTGTTTCCAGTTACTTTAACAAGAACCACCAGCACAATCTGAAAACAAGAATTTTGGTCAGTCAAATCTGCGACTTGAAATACGTGGTTGTTGAAAGTGAACAAGACGCCCTGTTATTGGAAAACGCCCTTATAAAGAAGCATCAGCCAAAATACAATATTCTCTTAAAAGACAGTAAGACATATCCATGGATAGTTATCAAAAACGAGCATTATCCCCGCATCTTCTATACCCGGCAGCTTATACATGATGGATCACAGTATTTCGGTCCGTATACTTACATACCGGCAATGAAGACGGTGCTGGAACTTATACACAGTCTGTATAAAATCCGCACCTGTAATTACAACCTCGATCCATTGAAAATATGGGAAGACAAATACAAAGTTTGTCTGCAATACCACATCAAGAAATGTTACGGTTGTTGTGAGGGTAAACAGAAAGAGGAGGAATACAACAAGAACATTGAAGAGATAAAATACATTTTGAAAGGAGACCTCGACACTTTAGAGGATTATCTGACAAAACAGATGCTGGCCGCTGCCGAGGAACTGAAATTTGAAGAAGCACAAGAAATTAAGGAAAAACTCGAACAAATCGGAAATTTCAAATCTAAGTCAACCATAGTAAGCCCAACACTTCACAATATTGATGTTTTTGCCATTGAAATTGACGATGACAACGCATTCGTCAACTATTTAAAAGTAGTTCACGGAACAATAAACCAGGCCTACACATTCGAGTATAAGATAAAGACCGACGATGAAAAGGAAGAAATTCTAGCATCGGCCATTATAGAGATGCGCGAACGTTTCAAGAGTGTGAGTAAAGAGATTCTGCTACCATTTGAAATTGAATACAATTTTGCGGGTGCTGTTAAAACAGTACCCCAACGTGGCGATAAAAAGAAGCTGCTTGACCTATCGATGCAGAATGTAAAGCAATACCGGTTCGACCGATTGAAGCGCATGGAAAAATTCAATCCAGAACAACGGGCGGTAAAGCTGCTCACCGACATTAAGAACGAACTGCACCTGAAAGAACTTCCCGTACAGATAGAATGTTTCGATAACTCGAACATAAGCGGTACCGATGCGGTAGCAGCCTGTGTAGTTTTCAAAATGGGGAAACCAAGTAAGAAAGATTACCGGAAGTATAACATCAAGACTGTTGTCGGACCAGATGACTATGCATCGATGCAGGAAGTAGTCCGCCGCAGATATACACGAATTGTAAATGAAGGTACACAGTTACCGAACCTGATAATAGCCGATGGTGGAGCCGGACAAATGGAAGTCATCCGCCAGGTTGTAGAAGACGAGTTGCACCTCGATATACCAATAGCAGGTTTGGCAAAAGACGACAGACACCGTACACACGAACTGCTATTTGGATTTCCTCCATTGGTTGTAGGTATGAGCAAAGACAGTCAGGTATTTCGACTACTTGGACATATTCAAGACGAAGTTCACCGCTTTGCCATAACATTTCACCGGGATAAACGAAGTAAACGTCAAACGCATTCAGCACTTGACGAAATTGCCGGAATAGGAGAAAAGACAAAAGAACTACTGATTAAAACGTTTAAAAGCATAAAACGCATAAAAGAACAACCACTTGAAGAAATAGAAAAAGTAGTGGGCAAAAGTAAAGCAAAAATAATTTACGAGGCGTTAATCAAAGAAGTTAAAAATAACGATAACACATCAGTTTGAAAAAACGTTTGGTGTTTCACGTGAAACACCACCCTATTAATCAAAATATATAGATAAAAAAATGAGAGTACTTATTCAAAAGGTAAACCGTGCATCAGTAACAATCGACGGAAAAATAAAGTCGGCAATAGAAAGAGGATTGCTGGTATTTGTAGGTATAGAAGATAGAGATACAAAAGATGACATCAAATGGCTATCGGGAAAGATAGTCAACCTTCGGATATTTGAAGATGAGAATGGAGTGATGAACAGGTCGGTCATTGAAGAAAAAGGAGATATTATCATCGTAAGCCAATTTACTTTGCATGCGCAAACAAAGAAGGGTAACAGGCCTTCATACATAAAGGCATCGAAACCAGACTTTGCTATTCCGATGTACGAAAAGTTTGTAGCACAAGTCAGCAAAGATTTAGGAAAGGAAGTTGGCACTGGTGTGTTTGGAGCTGACATGAAGGTCGAGCTAATAAACGACGGGCCGACAACTATATGGATAGACTCGCAAAATAAAGAATAAAAGTAGTAATCATATTAAATCGTCACAGACATGTTTCACGTGAAACACATAACTTATAAAATTCTTTTTACTCTATTTCTTCTTAACTGCAATAGCCCGTCATATAGCAAAAACAGGATAGATAAGAATCCAAACACTGGCAGTGAACTACCAGTACAGGAACAACTAATAGAGGAATATGATTTAGATATTACACTCTACTGCATTGAAGATAATAACACATTAGACATTCCGACAAAGACAATAATCAACGAAATTTCGGAAACACTAAAGGAAATAGGAAAAGGAAACTACGTATTTACGGGAAACAGTAATATAAAAGAAGACACAAGAAAAGCAGAAAGAAGATCAAGAAGAAAAGCCACGTGGCTGTGTCATCAAATTAAAATAACAGGACTAAATGCAGAAATATCGGTAAAAGGAAATGGATTAAACGAACCAGAGATAGAGAATCCGAAATATGAATGGCAAAATCAACTTAACAGCAATATAAAAATTAAAACTAATTAATCAGGAGTTTCACGTGAAACAAAAAATATTTATAAAATCAGTTTAAAGAAGGTACTCGAATTTGAAAGCTACAACAAAAAGTAAATAATAGACTATTTTTTAATTTCAGACTACACTAACAAAGATATATAGTTATTTATTAAAGAATAACCAACGCATAAAAAAATACCTCGTTTCACGTGAAACAGAAAAATAAATTACAAAACAGAATATGTATATTAGATTTAATAAGGAATTTCAACTGAGTATCTTTATTAATCAGACACGATAATTTACCAGATGATATACCAGTGCTTCACGTGAAACATAAAATAGATTATATGCTTTAAATAGTGCATGGTGTTTCACGTGAAACTCAAATACAATATAGAGACTAGCAGATATATCCAATAAAAAGAGTATGCACCAGTCAGTACATACTCTATTTTTAAAAATTCCACAAACTAATCATTCAATGTATCTTCCATTTTATAAACCTTATCGGAAGGTCTAACCTTAACAGGGACTTTCATTGAAAAGACTGTTCCACGTGAAACATGATTTTGAACTTGACCGTTAACCATCATATTTTCGGCTTTACATTCTATAACCCCAGTGGTAGGACCGACTATTATCAAATCGTCGCCCTCATTTATACCTGCATTCGTCTCCTGGTAAATTTCAGCAACACCAATTTTACTAAAGTGTTTGTTGATTTTTGCAACATAGACCTTTTTCTTAGTAGCACCAGAACCATAAACATGAGACCATTCGCCAAGTCGTTGTCCTAAATAATAGCCATTCCAAAAACCACGATTGAATACTTTTTTCAAACGCTCATCCCATTCAGAAATCTTGGCTTCATTATAAGTACCATCTAAAATTGAATTAACGGCTTCGTTATAACAAGAAACTACGGTTTTTACATATTCTGGTCCACGAGCCCTTCCCTCTATTTTAAGGACTCTTACACCTGAATCAATAACTTTATTCAAAAAATGAATGGTTTTCAAATCTTTTGGCGACATCAAATACTGATTATCTACTTCAATCTCATCGCCAGTTTCTTTATCAGTAAGAATATAGGAACGACGACAAAGTTGATAACAAGCACCCCGATTGGCCGATGCGGCATAGTTCTGTAAACTTAAATAACATTTACCTGATACAGCCATACATAACGCTCCATGACAGAACATTTCAATACGGATAGGCTTGCCAGATGGGCCACAGATATTCTCATTAACGATGGATTCGTGTATAGCTTTAACCTGATCCATATTGTTTTCGCGTGCCAATACTACAACATCGGCATAGGCGGAATAAAACTTTACGGCATCTGTATTCGCTATATTAAGTTGTGTGGAAAGGTGAACCTCTACTCCAACCTGCTTGGCATAGAGAAGAACAGACACATCGCTTGCAATAATGGCTGTTAAACCTACTTCTTTGGCAACATCAACAATTTCGCGCATCAAGCTAAGGTCATCGTTATACATAACCGTGTTAAGGGTTAGATAACTGTTCAACCCATTTTCTTTGCAGATGCGCACAATGTTACGGAGGTCATCGGTTCCAAAATTGTTGGCCGAACGAGAACGCATGTTCAACTTGTCAATACCAAAATAAACAGAATTGGCACCACCCTGAATAGCTGCTGCAAGACTCTCGTATGAACCAACAGGAGCCATTATCTCAATATCGGAGCGTTTAAGTTCTGACATACTCTAAGATTTAAATTTCGGCAAAGTTACGAATTTAGAGCGGATTGGAAAACACAAAGTTTGGCGGGTTGGAATAGAACAAGTAATTTTGCAAAACAAATTACCCAACTTATGAAGATAGGCACCTTAGATTTTGGAGAAAAACCATTGTTTTTAGCTCCAATGGAAGATGTTACAGACCCTGCATTCCGTAAACTATGCAAGCGTTTTGGAGCTGACATGATGTATACAGAATTCATTTCGGCTGATGCGCTAATTAGAAACGTGCCTAACAGCGAAAACAAATTGAAAATATCGGATTTCGAAAGACCAGTAGGTATTCAATTATATGGAAGAGATCCGGAACCTATAAGAGATGCTGCGATAAAAGCAGAAAGCGCAAATCCTGACATTATAGACTTAAACTTCGGTTGTCCGGTTAAAAAAGTAGCAGGTAAAGGCGGTGGTGCCGGATTATTGAAAGAAATACCCAAAATGCTGGAAATAATAAAGGCTGTAGTTTCTGCGGTGAAAACACCAGTTACCGTAAAGACACGCCTTGGCTGGGACGATAACAGCATTGTGATTCCCGATTTAGCCGAGCAAATTCAAGACTGTGGCGCACAAGCATTAACCATACACGGCAGAACAAGGGCACAAATGTATACAGGGCAAGCTGATTGGACACTGATTGGTGAAGTCAAAAAGAATCAGAGAATTAAAATTCCAATCATCGGAAATGGCGACGTCACCACACCAGAACGTGCAAAAGAATGCTTCGAAAGGTATGGTGTAGACGCCATAATGATAGGCCGTGGAAGTATAGGCAGACCCTGGATTTTTGAAGAGATAAAACACTATTTGGAAACCGGTGAAAAGGTAGAAAAGAAAGATTTTGACTACTATTTGAACATACTGAAAGAACAAGCAGAAAACAATATAGAGATGCTAGGTGAACAGAGGGGAATTGTTCATACCCGACGGCACATCGCAACTTCGCCACTCTTCAAAGGAATCGACAACTTCAAGTCGACTAGAATTGCAATGTTGAAAGCAAACACAAAAGAAGAATTATTCGATATAATGGATAGTATTTCAAAAAACTTTGATGTTTCACGTGAAACACTATTTTCAACTTTCGACTAAAAATATAAAAAAAAGGAGGTTTCGAAAACCTCCTTTTTTATTTAATGGGCAATAAGCCAATCGTCTCCTACTCCACAATCAACTTCAAGTGGAACAAGCAAGTGCATAGAACCTTCCATTTGTTCGACAATAATCTTTTTTACAGTTTCCAACTCTTCTGGATAAACCGAGAAATTCAATTCGTCGTGAACCTGCATCGTCATTTTCGAACGGATATTCAGTTTATCGAATTCACGCATGATGTTAATCATAGCTATTTTTATAATATCGGCAGCCGTACCCTGAATAGGCGCATTCACCGCATTACGTTCTCCAAAACCACGAATATTACCATTTGAAGAAGTAATTTCAGGTATATATCTCTTCCGGTTCAACATAGTTTTGGCATATCCATTCTCACGGGTAAACTGAATAGATGAATCTATAAACTCCTTAACTTTCGGATATTGCTCGAAATAACCATCAATTAACTGTTTAGCCTCATCGCGCGGAATAGACAGACGTTGAGACAAACCAAACGCAGAGATGCCATAAATGATACCAAAATTGGCAGTTTTTGCCTTTCTACGCATATCTTTCGTAACCTCAGACAAAGGAACTCCATATATTTTTGATGCGGTATCGGCATGAATATCCAAATGATTGTTAAAGGCATCGACCAATGAAGGATCTTGGCTAAGATGAGCCAAAACACGAAGCTCAATTTGCGAATAATCGGCCGAAACAAAAACGCAACCATCCTCAGGAATGAAGGTTTTTCTTATATCTCTACCCAATTCATCGCGTACTGGTATGTTTTGTAGATTCGGGTCACTAGAACTCAAACGACCGGTAGCAGTGACAGTTTGATTATAAGAACAGTGAATATTACCTGTTTGGGAATTTACCATTTTAGGCAAAGCGTCGATGTAGGTAGAAATAAGTTTCTTATAGGCACGATAATCGAGAATTTTATCAATAACAGGACTCTTTCCCTTAAATGAAACCAAGACTTCCTCAGTAGTAGAATACTGACCGGTTTTAGTTTTCTTAGGTTTATCGTCAAGTTTCAACTTATCGTAAATCAACTCACCAACCTGACGCGGTGAAGAGATGTTGAACTCGTAACCAGCCTCTTTATAAATCTCCTGCTCAATCTGTTGCATTTTTTTGTTCATAGAAACAGATAACTCGCTCAACTTTTGAACATCGACACGCACCCCTGCCAATTCCATACGGACAAGTACGCGCATAAGCGGCATTTCAACATTTATAAACAAGTCAAACAACTGCTCCTTTTCAAGCAAAGGTTTTAACTTATGCCATAACTTTAGGGTAATGTCGGCATCTTCAGCAGCATAGTCAGACAAAACACATTTGTCTACCTGGCGTAGCGGTTTCAACTTACCATTATCACCTTTAGCCATTTCTTCATAGGTCACAGTCTTGTAGCCGAGATAATGTTCAGCTAAAATATCCATATTGTGCTTTGCTTCGGGTTGCAACAAGTAATGTGCAATCATCGTATCGTAAAGCTGGCCTTTAACATCAACACCATAATGTGAAAGCATCATGATATCGAACTTCATATTTTGACCTATTTTAGAAATATTTTCATTTGAAAAAACATTCTTGAATTTGTCGACAATATTTTGCGCTTCGGTTTTGTCTTCAGGTAAAAGTACAAAATAAGACTCACCTTCCGTCCAAGAGAACGACATTCCGACCAAATCGGCAGAAAATGTGTTAATGGAGGTAGTTTCAGTGTCAAAACAGAAAAAATCGGTGGCAGAAATTTTAGACACCAATTCATCTATTTCGTGTTCATTTTCAATAAGTTTGTAAGAATGAGGCGTGGTTGTTAAGTCGCTGAGATTTGAATGAAAATCTAAGTCTTGTTCAGCATCAGGCAAAACATCAAAGAGAGAAGGTTGATAACCCACCGATTTTTTTGAGTTAGACGGAAAATGTTTTTCAATGAGTTTTTTTAATTCGTACTCCTGGAAAAGCTTTAACAACTCTTTTTTGTTTTCTGGTTGAATCTGAAATTTAACTTCATCGAACGTAATCGGAACATTCAAACAAATTTCAGCCAAAGTATAAGACAAACGAATATTATCGGTAGAATTTTTAACTTTGGTTTGCAGCGCGCCTTTTAATTCATCGGCACATGCAATTACATTTTCAATAGAACCATATTGCTGCAACAATTTAACAGCCGAAACAGGACCAACACCCGTACAGCCAGGAATATTGTCGGAAGTGTCACCAACCAAAGCCAAATAATCAATCATCTGCCTAGGGGAAGAAATGGAATATTTTTCCATAACCTCGCTAATGCCTAAAACCTCGTAACCACCTTTTTGCAAAGGACGGTACATAAAAATATTATCGCTAACTAGCTGCGCATAATCTTTGTCAGGCGTCAACATAAAAACCTTAAAACCTTGTGTTTCAGCTTGTTTAGCCATAGTACCGATAATATCGTCAGCCTCGTACGAATAATGCTGTTCTTCAGTATCGTAAGGAGATTCGTTAACCTCTACAATAGGGATATTATAAGCCTTTAGAATCTGTTTTATGACAGGGATAGCAGCTACAATATCTTCTGGAGTTTTCTCACGTTGTGCCTTGTACTGGTCAAAAATTTTAAAGCGGAAAGGCCTCACGTTACCATCAAAGGCAACCGCAATATGTGTGGGTTTCTCGGTTTCTATAATCTCATCAATAGTTCTGAAGAATCCGAAAACAGGCGAGGTATTAAAACCTTTCGAGTTTTTTAGCGGATTCTTCATAAAAGCGAAATACTGCCTATAAATCTGCGAATAAGCGTCAATTAAAAATAATTTTCTTTCCATAAAATGCAATTAAGGAGGAAGCCGAAATAAAAAAGGCAACCTACCACAAAGGTAAAATAAAGATGGATAACAAACGTTTTTAGATAGAGATTTCCGTTTAAACTAGAAACAAAACAAGTAAATAAATAAATTTTCTTAATTTTGCGATAGTAAGAAGAAAGAGATGATATCCATCGACGACATAAAGAAGAACATAGAAAAAGAAATGGAGTTGTTTAACCAAGAGTTTGACAAAGCTCTTGAAAGCGACAATGAAATTTTAAAGCTTGTAAACCAACATGTAAAGGGCATGAAAGGCAAGCAAATCAGGCCAACAATGACCATATTGGCAGCCAAACTTTGCAACCCGATCAATCAAAGCACCCTGCACGCAGCCGTTGCACTCGAACTTTTACACACTGCCAGCCTTGTTCACGACGATGTTGTTGATAACAGCGACATGAGACGCGGAAAGGCGGCGGTACACTCCATTTTTGACAACCGTATTTCAATTTTAACCGGAGATTATCTGCTTTCACAGGCTCTGAATATCGCAACCCTACCAAACGATATAGAAATCATTAAGATAATAACAAACCTGGGAAAAGAACTGTCGGAAGGGGAACTGATGCAAATAAAAAACGCCCAGACACTTTCTACAGATGAAAACAGATACATTGAGGTAATAAGGAAAAAGACAGCAAGACTGTTTGCAGCATGTATGCGCTGTGGTGGACTAAGTGTAAAGGCTGATAACAAAAAAATGCAGCTTTTAGACGAATTCGGTGAAAAATACGGTATCATCTTCCAGATAAGAGACGATATATTTGATTTTATATCAACATCTTCAAAAATAGGAAAACCTGTTGGTAACGATATTCACGAAGGAAAATTCACACTGCCACTAATATATGCGTACACACACGCTAGCGCTACCGAACAGAATGAAATAAAAAAAATCTACCAAAATAAAGATTTCTCAGACGAGAACGTTAAGAAAGTAGTAGATTTTGCTATAGGTAAAGGAGGAATCGAGTATGCCGAAAAACGCATAATCGACTTTAAAATACAAGCTGAAAAAATACTGGAAAACTTTGAAGACAACGAGGCAAAAAAGGCACTTGAAAATCTTTTAAACTACTCCATTCAAAGAAAATACTAAAGAAAAACGGACACCAAAGAGTGTCCGTTTTTTTTAAAAAAGGTTGTTCACAACCTGTTCAAAAATACTTCACTTCGGTACCTGAAACAGAAGACAACAGGTTATTAACAAGCCGGCTTGCACCAATTCTGAAAAGTTCGGGAGTTAGCCACTCTTCACCAAGCATCTCTTTTACCAAAGTATAATACTTAACGGCGTCAGACGTCGTAGAAACGCCTCCAGCAACCTTAATTCCAACCTTGGTACTGTTTTGCTTATTAAACTCCGCAACGGCCTCACACATCGTATAAACAGCCTCTAGCGATGCACATTGGCTATCCTTTCCCGTCGAGGTCTTAATAAAGTCGGCACCAGCAACCATAGCCACGACAGCAGCCTCTTTAATGAGTTCAGGATCACGTAGCAGACTTGTTTCAAGAATCACCTTCAAACGGGCACCATGGCAGGCAGACTTAATCTCGGTTAACTCTTCGAAAATATCCTCATATTGACGTGAAAGAACCTTACCAACAGGAATAACAACATCAATCTCAGTAGCACCCTCGGCAATACAAAGAGATGTTTCGGCAACCTTCACCTCAATCATAGTCTGGGAATGTGGAAAACCACCTGCAACAGCAGCTATTTCAATATCTTCAGTCAGTGCACTCTTAACCAAACCAACAAAAGACGGATAAACACATATTGCAGCAGGGTGTGGAATGATCTCGAACTTATCGTCGAAAGCGTTCACTTTTTCAACCAATGCAGAAATTGAATCGTCAGTGTCTTCGGTTTTAAGCGAAGTAAGGTCAACAAAACCTATAAGTTGTGCAAAAACTGACTTCTGCATATTCTCAGCCAAGTGTTTGTCGATTATATTTTCAACACGTTTAGTGATATCTTCTAGCTTTAGAGAGTAATCGTATTTCTGTAATACAGCCGATAATCTGTCCATAAATTGTAATAATTGTATAATATGTTTCAATAGACAAACTGTCTACCGTTTTAGTTTGCAGTTATTTATGTGTCGCCCGCTATCGCGCTGGGTCTTCTTTTCGAGGTTTTTATGAAAAGCCTCGGTAAGGTTAACACCAGTTTGGTTAGCCAAACAAACCAACACCCAGAGAACATCGGCCAATTCGTCTTCTAACTTAAACTGTAAATCAGTGTCTTTAGAAGATTGTTCACCATATTTACGGGCAATAACGCGGGCAAGTTCGCCCACTTCTTCAGTCAGACAACACATATTGGTAAGCTCGTTAAAATAACGCACACCGTACGTTTTTATCCAGTTGTCAACCAACTGTTGTAGTTTATCAACAGTCAGTTGCTGGTGTTCAAAATCGTCGGATGTCATTATAAACCAAGCTTTTCAGATATTTCGAGCATACGGTCAATAGACTTTACAGCCTTCGCGCTCAATTCATTATCGATAATAATTTCAGGTTTTTCGTCACGCAAAGCAAGGTATACCTTTTCAATGGTGTTCTGTTTCATAAAGTTACAGTCGTTACAACCACAGCCAACTTTACCTTCCGAAACCTCAGGAGGTGCTGGAATAAACACTTTTTCAGGAGCCTTCTTCTGCATCTCGTGAATAATACCGCTTTCAGTAGCCACAATAAACTCTTTATCGTCACTTGAAAGGCTGTACTTCAACAAAGCAGCGGTAGAACCAACCTTGTCGGCAAGCGCAACCACAACAGCCGGGCACTCGGGATGTGCAAGCACCTTAGCATTGGGATATTTGCGTTTAAGTGAAATGATGCCCTCAACCGAGAACTTCTCATGCACATGGCAGGCACCATTCCAAAGAACCATATTACGGCCAGTAAGGCTATTGATATAGTTACCCAAATTATGGTCAGGACCAAAGATAATCTTTTCGTCTGCAGGGAAACTTTCAACAATCTGCTTGGCGTTCGAAGAAGTAACCACAACATCGGTCAAAGCCTTTACCTCGGCAGTAGTATTCACATAACTGATAACCTTGTGACCAGGATGTGCTTTAATGAATTTTTCGAATTCATCGGCCGGACAACTGTCAGCCAACGAACAACCAGCGGTAGCATCTGGAACCAACACCTTCTTGTCGGGACAGAGAATCTTGGCTGTTTCTCCCATAAAGTGAACACCACAAAGAACAATAATATCAGCATTGGTTTTACGTGACTGCTGGGCCAAAGCCAAACTGTCTCCAATATAGTCAGCAATATCTTGAATATCGCCCGTCTGATAGTAATGGGCCATAATAACGGCGTTCTTCTCCTTTTTCAGCCGTTCAATTTCTTTCACAAAGTCAATGTTAGCCATTTTTATATTATTAGTTGTTTATTTCTTAAATGAATTAATCTAATGATGATGATAATAAGCTGTTGATAGTGTTCGTAAAAAAATCATTTTTTTTTTGCATAGCAGTTATAAAATGTCGACACACAGTTTATCAACAATTTATTAATAAAGTAAAGTATTGTATTTCAATAATAAAGTATGAGTTATCAACTTTGTTTACAAATATAAGGATTTTTACGAAAAGGAAGGTGAATAAGCTGAAAAGCTGGTTAAAAACGGTTGATTAAAATTTTGAAAAAAACGGTTGAAAAATTAGGAATGTTCATTGCTGAAATTGATTGAAAAAATCTCCGAAAAATGAAAATTTATTTTTCAGTTATTTCTCAACACTTATCAACACTATTAACACAGATTTGTTCACAATGTGGATAAGTAGTCCGGCTTTTTAAAAATTTATTTACTTTAGAGTCAAAAAAACAATTAATGGACTTTATAAAGCGAATTATATATCCAACGCATAGAACGCCGGTTTCGAATCTGCAGGAAAACTTTAAAGATAAGTGGGTTGTTATAACGGGAGCTTCAAAGGGTATTGGTTTTGAACTGTCTGAAACATTAATTGCTGCAAAGGCTAATCTGTTTTTGTTGGCAAGATCGGAACCAGAGTTAAAACAGTTGTGTGAAAAGGCACTTCAAAATGGTTGTAAAGCCGAATACCGGGTTATAGACTTGCGCGACAGAGAGGCTTTAGTTCGGTTGTGTAATGACTTGCACAACCAATTACCATATATAGACTACTTGTTTGTAAACGCTGGTAAGTCTATTCATCGCAAGCTCATAAACACACTTGACCGAATACATGATTTCGACAGAACGATGGATTTGAACTTTAGAGCCTTGGTGGCCATGTCATTAGCACTACAAAGCAATATAAAGTCAGCCAAAGGAAAAATTGTTTATACATCGTCAATAAGTACCCTATATCCATCGGCTCCCGGTTGGGCTGCCTACCATGCGTCAAAAGAAGCCGCAAATGTCTGGTGCAGAACAGCTGATGTGGAATACTCTAGTTTTGGAGTAAAGGTTAAAGTAGCCTATATGCCGCTGGTTCACACGGAAATGTCTAATGTGAACGAAACCTATAGGAAAATGCCTGCATTTTCGGCTAAAGAGGCGGCAGATATATTAATCTATTTATCGCTCAATAACCGCCATTCCTATATGCCATGGTGGGCCCGTATTTCTACACCTATAGCCACTCTACTCTCTCCAATTATCCGTTTTATCTTCCGAAAATTCTTCTAACCTATGAATTTCACATTAGTCGGTGCCTTGTTTAAATTGCACTTCGTTACACCTGTTGGTTTCGTCAAATTGATGTATAGTTTTGTAAAAGAAGGATTAACGCTAATGTCCATTCTGCGTTTTAGTAGTTATTACTATGCGAATGAGGTCGCTTTCGTTTCTGAAGGAAAACAGATTACCTATGGTAAGCTGTATGCGATGGCTGTTTGTTTAACCAGAGTGTTGCGTAGTGAACACTGCATTAGCAAGGGAATGCGAGTGGGGGTTTTGTGCCGGAACCATACGGTATCGGCGTTGTTGTTAGTGGCGTTGTCGCGTTTGGGTGTACATATCCGTCTGCTGAATACAGATATCATGTCTGAAAAAATGGATGCGTTGTTACGTCAAAGAAAGATGGACTATATCTTTTATGATGAGGAACTGCGGGAAAAATGTCTGCCTACGCAACTTCCCTGTAAGGGTGTCACTACCGAAACACTGCAAAAGCAGATGGATACTCTAAAAACAGACTTAATTCGTTTACCCCGTGTTGTGCGTGGTGGACAAATAGCCGTACTGACAGGCGGTTCAAGCGGTAATTATAACGAAGCGTCGCGAAAAACCGGTCTCTTCCAATTTTTACCACCTTTCTTTGCTCTCCTGAAAGACATTAAAATTCAGAATTATGCCAGTGTATTCGTGGCATTACCGTTTTATCATGGTTTTGGTTTGGGTGTGTTGATTATCGCCCTGGCTATGGGTAAGAAAATCTGCATGTCACGCCATTTCCATACCGATGAGGCTTTAGAAACAATAGCTCGTGAACAAGTGGAAGTACTACCAATAGTTCCCACTATGTTATCCCGTATGTGGCAGTCAGACAATGCCAGTAAACGAATGAAAACAGTTAAATGCATCATTAGCGGTGGTGACAGACTTGAAAAAAAATTGGTGGACGAGACACATAGGCATCTTGGACCGGTAATGTACAACCTTTATGGAACATCGGAAGCGGGTTTCTTTATGTTGACTACTCCGGCCGATTTGGATGCAAATGCTGAGTCTACCCTTGGCAAACCCATTCATGGAGTGGAATGTGATGTGCGTGAATTGCGGGAGAATGGAGTGGGTACACTCTGGGTACGTTCTAAATGGGCAATGATCGGACAGCAAAACCGATGGCAAAGTACAGGAGACCTTGTTTACAGAAATGAGCGAGGTTATTTTTTTCACTGTGGTATTGACAAAAACATGGTAGTCTGTGGAGGCGAGAATGTCTTTCCTGAAAGCGTTGAACAGATTATCAACAGACATCCGTATGTGGTTGCATCAAAAGTGTATGGTGTACCCCACGAAGATTTCGGATCTGTACTAAATGCTGTTGTGGAGTTACGGGATGGAGTTTCGTTAACAGAAGAAGAGCTAAAGGGATGGGTACGGACAAAACTTTCGCGCGCTGAAATGCCCCACCACATCGAATTTAGAAAAATAGACGTGTTGTCTACAGGTAAAAGGATGAAGATTTCGTAGTTATTTATAGGCAATCTGAGTTAATTCTGAAATCAAATATCAAAAAAAAGGTTTTGAAGTTTGCAGAATAAAAAAAATCCTCTAAATTTGCACTTGTAAACGGGTATGAGATACCTAAAAATGCGGAATTAGCTCAGTGGTAGAGCACCACCTT
>DGTD01000042.1:0-25717 GCA_002396385.1 Bacteroidales bacterium UBA4345 | reverse complement strand
GAGCACCACCTTGCCAAGGTGGGGGTCGCGAGTTCGAGCCTCGTTTTCCGCTCGTGTTGCCCCGGTGGTGGAATCGGTAGACACGCAGGACTTAAAATCCTGTAATCATTGCGATTATGCGGGTTCAAGTCCCGCCCGAGGTACAAAATTTAGAAGGCAGTCAGTTAATAGCTGACTGCTTTTTTTTGTTTGCAATTGTTTAAAGTGGGCAATTCCATTTTTCAGATAATGGAAAAATATTTTATTTTTGTATTTTGTATGAGGTTCTGCAAGTCTTATATCTGGGTCGCATTGTGTTTTCTGTTGTCTCTAACTTCTGCTTGTTCAAGGTCTGGGCAACATAAAGAAATGGCGCCGCATAGTGGTAATGCCGTGTATTATTGGCGTACAACGTGGCAACTGTCCGAAAAAGAAAGAGACTTTCTAAAAAGAAATTCGGTTCAACGGATTTATCTGCGTTTGTTCGATGTAACAAATATATATGAGGATAATGAAGGTGTAGAAGGCCGTCTTGTACCAACGCCCCAAGCTACACTGCATTTCAATGAACCATACGATTTGACGTGCGAAGTTGTTCCTGTTGTCTATATAACCGACGACTGTTTGTTGGCAGACAGCATGCTCGCTGAAAAAGTGGTTACACGTGTAGCGCAATTTTGTGAAACAAACGACCTGTTGTGGAATGAGTTGCAAATTGATTGCGATTGGCGGAAGTCTACCCGTAATGCCTATTTCTCCTTTCTCGAAAAGGCGCGTAATATGTTAGGGGTGGGTAAGCGCACTTTGTCGGCTACCATCCGCCTCCACCAGTTCAGTCAGCCCGCTCCACCGGTAGATTATGGGGTGCTAATGTGTTACAACACGGGTGACCTTACCGATAAAAAGACGTTGAATGCCATATTGTCGGTTCGTGAGGTCAGGTCTTATTCCGAAAAACTGAAGGACTACCCTCTTCCACTTACTGTTGCCTATCCGGTTTTCAGTTGGAAAAGGTTGTTCAGGGGAGAAAATTTCGTTGCCTTATTACGCGATACTGATATCGACGATACTACCTCGTTCAGCAAGTGTGGCGAAGGGCTTTATAAAGTTAACCGCAGTTTCAGCACTGTAACGCCTGACCCTTCTATTTTTGGTTTGCAGTTATTTCCTGGCGATACGGTCCGTTACGATTTTGTACCTGCCGATACGGTCTTGTTGGTGAAACAGCTGTTGGAAACACAATATGCCGGACTACACAAGCAGGTTATTATTTATAGTTTGAATGAAAGAGATTTTTCGAAATATACCCAAAATGAGATTGAGAGTATTTACGCTTCTTGCAAGTAGTTTCTTATCGGTGTCGGCTGTTTATGCGTGTGGTGAAGAAGGCAGGGTGAATAACTGCTATATGTTCAGCACCTATAACCGTAACGAACAAACCCGATATATAGAACAGAATGTCAGTTATTGGAAACGTTATACAGGTAACCGTTTCACCGACGAGCAGGTTCTTGCACAGTTGAACAATTCCGGCAGTGAAAGTACTGACGCTAACTTGTTGCTGAACTATCTGAAGGGCAAGGGTGACAAAAATGGCGTCGAATACCTCGAAAAACTCAAGGCCGTAAAAAAAGCCGCAAAACTGAACGAAAACAGGTGGAACTACCCTACCAAGGAAGAACTTGTACAAAACCGTAAGGATTGGACTGAAATATACAATTTTGCAGCTAACAAACTGAAAGGTAAGCGTACGCCACTCTCGAACCGATATGTGCTGATGGCTATGCGCGGCGCTTTCTACTCGGGTAAAGACGATGCTCTGGGGCAGATTTGGCTAAGCAATGTCAAACAGGTGCATGAAAAAGACATTGCTGCCCAGTGCCAAGGTTACCTCGCCAGTAACTGGATTAAGACCGGATGGACCGAAAAGGCGCGTGACTTTTACATTAAGACAGGTTCGCTGAATGACTTGCGGGCTACTTTTCCGCAAGTTATCACTACAAAAACTATCAAGGATATTTTCGACAAATATCCCGAGTCTAAGTCTTTCCCTTATGTGGTGCAAGATTTCTTGAACTCGTCGTTCAGTAACCTTAATGCAGCAGAAAAAAATTCAAAGCGCGATTCCCTGACAAAAATCGAGTTGGTTCGTTTTGTCAAATTTTCGGGGACTGCGGCAACAGCTGGTACCACTCAGTCTGCCTTATGGCTGTCGGCCAGAGCATATGCTATGTATTTGCTGGGGGCCGATAAAAAACAAGTGCTGAAAGCGTTACAAGATGCGCAAAAGGTGAAGTCGACTGCCCGTGTGGCTTATAATACGCGTTGTCTGCGTCTGATCTGTAGTGCTGAAGTGGAGAACATTGATGCCAAATTTGAAGCTATGCTGACCAAGGAGTTGACTTGGTTGCGCAATACTGCGGCAAAAGAGAAATGCTACTACGATTATGTATATTACCGTTTCCGCAATCATTACACTGACGTTATGGACCATGTGGTGCACGACATCCTTGTTCCTCGTTACATTGAGTTGCAAAAACCTGTTACAGCAGCCATACTCGCAAATGTGGCAAACGAACTGAACGAAACCCAATCTGCCTATAATGCCCGTTGTAGTCTGATTAAGCGTGATTCGACTCAAAAAGGTTTCAACGGCGACTACAGAACCGATGTGTTCCGCATGCTCGACACTATGTCGACCGAGTCGGTTATCAATTACTACAAGGTATTGACTGCCCTTGGCGGTACACCGTTCGAGCAGTCGCTAGTTCCTTTCTGCTATAGCAACAACAGTTACCTGTGTGACATTATTGCCACCAAGCTGATGCGTGAATTCCAGTTCAAGCCAGCTATGGAATACCTGAAAAAGGTGGACAGCAAGTATGTAACAGAAATGAATAGTCTGCCTTATATGGCTTATTCGTTCACTCCTGAATTCTGGGTGTACCGAAACAGACAGAAAGTTGATCCAAAACTGCAGAAAAAACCATATACCAACAAGATGAATTTCTGCAAACAGATGTTGAAGTTGGAGGATGCGGTTGCAAAAGCACAACAGAAGCAGAAGTTAGACGCCAAATATGCTGAAAACTCCTATTTGCTCGCAAAGGCCTATATACAGGCATCGCCGAAAGGAGCTTGTTGGGCTTTGACTAACTACAGTTGGTCGGTGACACAAGACTCTGCAGTGGTGGCAGACAATGCCTACATTAAACGGGCAGCAAGCCTGTTACGTTCTGCCTACAGCGCCGATACCGGTGAGGAAAATATGGTACGTTGTCTCTCGGGGCTCTTTTTCCTGAGTTATAATTATTCGCCAAGTTCCGATCAGGACAAATTGGCGAAGTTGCTGTGGAAACTGAAAGATACGCCAACAGGCGAGGCACGCAAAATTAACAAATGCGATGTTTTAAAGCATTATATTACTGGCAACGGTTTACTTTTTTAGAGTTTTTTTGTTTGCAAGAAAAAAATATGCGATTTTTGCATAAATAATAAATTTATTTGTATTTATCAGAAATTTCATTAGTTATGTTGTATATAGAAAATGGTGGCACACGTTTAGGCATTCTTCCTGATGTAGGAGGCCGGGTTGTGATGCTATCCCGTAATGGGGCACCCAACATCTTCAAAAGCGACTACCGGCTTTGGGAAGAGGGCGAGCGCTTGCAGCCTGCTGCCGACCAACTGGAATTCAGAGCCTATAATGGCCAGGAAGTCTGGGTGGGTCCGCAGTGTGAGTGGTGGAAACACCAAGATTTGAATGAGGAACAGAAGCACTCTACCCTATTCTGGCCGCCTGATCCGTATATCAGTTATGGCTCCTTCACCGTTGTGCGGCACATATCTTGTGAGGTAACGATGGTAGGACCAGAAAGTCCGATAAGCGGTGTCCGTCTGAAAAAGCACATTATGATAACTGCCGATGGCGTGGTCCACTACGATGTGGAGGCGACCAATATCCGTAAAGAGCCTGTTTCGTGGGATCTTTGGCTGATAGCGCGTACGAACGGCAACAACCCTACTTTTGTGCCGGTGTCTTCACCATTCGATGTGCGTGTTACAGGCGCAACGCATCCCGACTGCGAGGGTGACGCTCCGTATATGGTTAAAGACGGTTATTTCACATTTACGCCAGAACGCAGGAGTTTCAGTTACTATGCGTGTACGGGAAAGGCGTTTATACGTCCGTCACGTCCGTTTATCGCTACGCTCAGTGGTCGCGATTTGCTGGTTATACGCTTTGAGCACCATAATCCAGACCAGTTGCATCCTGCACAAAGTGAGGTGGAAATCTACAATTACGCGTCGTCTGATGATGATGTCTTGATGGAAATGGAATACCATGCTCCATACACTACCCTTCAACCCGGAGAAAGTATGAAAACCTCGCAGACATGGGAAATTCTTCCGTTTAGCGGCTTTATTTCCCGTGAGATGATTACTACGTTCCTCGATAAGGTAAAATAGCCGCACAGGGCTTTAAAAGTGGCTTAAACCAAATAGAGAAGAATCTGGTCTTATACCGGGTTCTTCTTTTTTGCCCTACTACTGTCTAATAGGTTGCCTGGCTGAACATGATGGTGCGGCAGGTAAGTCGTTAACTGTTTTGACGGGTTTTGAAATGGTAAATGGCTAATGGGAAAATTATGATAATCTTTCTGGGTGGTATCGTAGTATAAGGGTATATCATAGCCAAAAAAAAAGCAACGCACCAAGCGCTGCTTTTTCTCTTTAACACACATTTGGTTTAAGCTAAAATGTAGTTGTGTTGTTTCTAAGTTTGCTTTACACACTGCAAATTTAGTATAAAAAAATGATACTTCTTCTAAAAAATGTTCCAAATATGGTAGATTATTGTATCAACCACCATTTTTTAGTTTTTTTTGTGCCTGTTTACACCTCTTGTAGCCTCAGCCTCTAACGGATTGTCGGGCCAGTAGTGTTTTGGGTAACGGCGTTTCAATTCTTTCTTTACCTCGAAATAGGTATTGTTCCAGAAACTCCGAAGGTCTTGTGTCAGTTGCACGGGTTTGAAACCGGGCGACAATAGCTCCATCAGGACTGGTTGTTTTCCGTCGTTAACGCAGGGAGTGTCGGTCATTCCGAAACATTCTTGCAGCCTAACGCACAGTACGGGCGCTTCAGCGCCCTGACGGTAGTCTACACGTATACGGCTGCCAGTAGGTACCGCAATGTGGGTCGGTGCCAGCCGGTCAACCTCTAACTGCTGTTCGTAGGTTAGCAGAGTGGTCAATGCCTGAACCAAATCGATCTTCTTCATTTCTGCTGTCGTAGTCATCATTTGTCCGTTATTCTCGAGGAAGAAAGGCAACCAGTCTTCAGCTCTAGCCAGCACCGCTTCTGTAGAAAGGTCGGCTAGCTGCAGTTCCGGGTGCCAGGCTGCCACGCATGCTACACGTCGCTGAAGGCGTCCCACCTCGTCGTTAAAGTCAAACATACTGGTACCTTCTTTTGCTGCCGCACGGCAGATTGTCGCCGTAATCTCGTTATGGTCCACATCCCGTAAAGGTTTTGTTTCCACAACCAGACAACCTATGCGTTTTTCCTTCTGGGCGATGATGCGGCCTTGTTTGTTATCCCATGCCACCGTGTCCTTCTCGGAGAGAAGGCGCTGAATCGATTGTGGGTAGAGTGGTGCAGCTAGAAAAATGTGTCCGCCGGCGGCGTTAATGCTGGCAATTGCCAACCAGTCAGCAGCCGAAAGTTGGTCGTTTTTCGAAAGGGTGGCTGTGCCGCCACTGGCAGTGCGGAAATGTCCGCAACCATCGGTAGCCATTGCAACACGTTCGGGGTAGGCGGTAGCAATCAGCAGGCCCACATCTGCGGAATCGGGAATGGTGTTGTCTTCCCCAACCTTAGCCAGACTCCGGTATTCTTCAGCTATGCGGACAATCCGGCTCCATTTGCCGTCGGTATTTTTTCGGCGTGCATCACGTAAAAGGGCTATACGGGTGTTTATATCGGCATCGTCCTCTTTATCGTTTAGTGGATCTTTTTCTTCAATTAAAGCCGCTATATCGGCTGCCAGCGCCTTTTTAGCGTCATTTTTCTCCTGTACCAGCATTCTGGAAATGCGCGGGTGGCATGGTATTTCGGCCATGGCTTTTCCCAAGTCGGTAATTTTTCCTTTATCGTCCGTCGCTCCAAGCAGTTTCAGTAATCGGGCAGCCTGTGCGGCGTTTCCTGCAGGTGGAGGTGTAAGCCATGGCAGTCGGCTTATATCGTTTTCACCCCAAGCGGCTATGTCGAGTGCTACGGGCGCCAGGTCGGCATTTAAAATTTCAGGAGTACGGCATGCCTCCATACGGTGTTCTGTGGCTAGTGTCCAAAGTCGGTAGCATGTACCTTCGGTCAAACGTCCGGCGCGTCCGGTACGCTGTGTGGCCATATCGAGACTGATGCGTTGTGTGGCCATATGGCTGAGCCCGTTCCGCTGGTCGAAAACCATGGTTCTGCACAGACCGGTGTCAACGACTACACGCACGCCCTCAATGGTAAGTGAGGTTTCGGCGATAGAAGTGGCCAGAACAACTTTTCGTTGTCCTGTCGGGGAAGGTAAAATGGCTTTTTTTTGTTCTTGTGGGGAAAGTAGTCCGTAAAGCGGTAAAACGGCGGTGTCGCCAAGCGATGTTCCAAGCAGTTCTTGGCAACGCGTTATTTCTCCCTGTCCGGGCAGGAATGTTAGAATGTCACCTTCTTCCTGCGCATGGGCCTGTCTGATGGTGCGTGCAGCCAGTTCGGCTGCGTTGGTGCTGTCGGCCTCGTCAGCGGTGTGTATAACCTTAACGGGGAACATGCGTCCCTCGCTGTGAACCACTGGAGCCTGCAACTGGGTACTGATGGTGGTTGCATCGATAGTGGCAGACATGATTACAATGCCAAGGTCGGGCCGGACCACTTGTTGCGCCTCGCGGGTGAGTGCGAGTGCCACATCGGAAGGCAGACTACGTTCGTGAAACTCGTCGAAAATAACGACAGAAACACCTTCCAGCATAGGGTCTTTTACCAGCATGCGGGAAAGAATGCCTTCGGTGAGGACTTCGATGCGGGTCTGTTGACTGACTTTTTTCTCAAAGCGGACGCGATAGCCGACGGTTTGACCAACGGTTTCGTGTAAGAGGTCGGCCATACGTTCGGCTATCTGTTTGGCGGCAAGCCTGCGTGGTTCAAGCATTAGAATTTTTCCTCCGGTTTCCAGCCCGTCAAGTATAGTGAGCGGAAGCAGGGTAGATTTGCCGGCACCGGGAGCGGCGGTAACCACCAGCCTGTTGTGTTTGAGCAGTTGTTGGTTGACTGCGTCGGCAATAGAAAAGGCCGGCAGGTGTCTGACGGCCTCAACGTCGGTAAGGTATTTCCTTTTTTCCATGCGCCTTTATTCGATAACATTGCTGTCTTCGTCGTAAATCTGGTAGAGGAAGTCGTTGTAGGGAAAACGCTGGACGTGTATTTCTTTCACTTTTTGATAGAGCATCTGTTTCAGTTCGTCGATGTTTGTGCGTTCGTGGGCCGAAATGAAGACGCAGTTGTTGTTTTGTTTGGCCATCCACATGTTTTTCAACTCATCGAGGCTGTAGTTCTCGCGCTTTTTGGGTGTGAGGTCGTCCTCGTCTTTCTGCACGTAGGTGAAGGCATCAATTTTATTGAAGATGTAGATAACTGGCTTTTCAGTCTTGTCAATTTCTGCCAAAGTCTTTTCCACCACTTCAATCTGGTCTTCAAAACCAGGGTGTGAAATATCGATAACGTGTAGCAGCAGGTCAGCCTCGCGGACCTCGTCGAGTGTCGATTTGAACGATTCGATAAGGTCGTGCGGCAGCTTGCGGATGAAGCCTACAGTGTCTGACAGCAAGAAAGGCAAATTAGACACTGTAACTTTGCGAACAGTTGTGTCTAATGTTGCGAATAGTTTATTCTCAGCAAATACATCGCTCTTGCTCAGCAAGTTCATCAAAGTAGACTTTCCCACGTTGGTATAGCCTACCAAAGCCACTCTGGTCAGCTTTCCGCGGTTCTTCCGCTGTACGGCCTTTTGCTTGTCGATGTCTATCAGTTGTTCTTTCAGCAGTGCTATGCGGTCGAGAATGATACGGCGGTCGGTTTCAATCTGGGTCTCACCAGGTCCGCGCATACCAATACCTCCACGTTGGCGTTCCAAATGGGTCCACATGCGGGTCAGACGTGGTAGCAGGTATTTATACTGGGCCAGTGCCACCTGGGTTTTAGCGTGGGCTGTTTGTGCGCGTTTGGCAAAGATGTCGAGGATAAGGCTGGTACGGTCCAGTACTTTCACCTCTAATTCCTTTTCGATAATCTGCAGTTGTTTTGGCGAGAGTTCGTCGTCGAATACGGCCAGTCCGATAGCCGTTTCGGGATCCTCGCTCATCTCTTTGATGTATTCTTTTATTTCCTGCAGTTTGCCCTGTCCGACGAAGGTGGAAGGGTGCGGGTAGTCTACTTTTTGGAAGAATTTCTTCTGGGGAAAAGCACCGGCGGTTTCGCACAAGAATGCGAGTTCGTTGATGTACTCGTTCTCCTTCTGTTCGTTCTGTTGTGGGGTAATGAGTCCGATAAGGACTGCATTTTCGTCGTATATTTCGGTTTTTATGTTTTTGTTGTCTGCCATAAATGTGTTAGAGTTTTGGGTTAGCGGAAACGTTTGCTTATATCATCGTCGCTAATAATGGCGATGATGGTTTTATTGTCGGGTGTGAGGGTGTGTTCTTTGCACGAGAACAGGTCGTTGATGAGCTGGTTAACTTCTGCCTGTTGCAGTTTCTGGCCGCTGCGTATGGCTGCGCTTCTGGCCTGTGCCATAGCCATAGTGCGTAGCAGTTGGTCTTTGGCGGTTCTGTCTTGGTTCTTCACAGCCTCTATAATGTCGGTAATGAAGTTTTTGGCCTCCCGGTCGCCGTTGTTGACAGGAACTCCGCCCACCATAAAGGTGTTGTTACCCAAAGAAGAGATATCGTAGCCTATCTCGCCCAAGTCGTCTTT
The DNA here is from genome assembly GCA_002396385.1 of Bacteroidales bacterium UBA4345. GTDB lineage: Bacteria > Bacteroidota > Bacteroidia > Bacteroidales > Paludibacteraceae > Physcocola. Next base: position 16,720 of record DGTD01000042.1, on the reverse strand, counting down.
TATCTCTTCCAAAACAAGGGCATCGGTGCTACCCAAGTCGAACTGTTCGGGGTAGAGCAGCCGTTGGCTTGCGGTTTTGTGTTGTTCCAGGTTGGCCAGACAACGGTCGTAAAGTATACGGAAGTGTGCCCGGTGCTGGTCGATGCACATCAGTCCGGACCTCACCGGGGTAATTATATACCTGTTCTGGTATTGCAGAAACTCGCTACCAGTCAGTTCGGTATCGTTTTTTTCGAGTTTCAGCCCTGGTTGTGTAAAAGTTGGTGCGCCAATCAGCACCTCGTCAGTGTCGTCGGGCAGGCTGTTGGTCTGTTCGATATAGTTGCTGAAATCATCATCCTCTTTTTCGGAAGAGTCTGTTATAAAGTCAGTATCTGTGTTTGTTTTACCTCCCGATTCGAATCCCTCGTAGAGGCTTTCCCAGTTGCGCAGGTTGCGTTCGTATGCTGGTCCGGCGCTGCCTCCGGCTCCGCTGTTGAAAGGGTTATACGAATTGTCGGTGTGCAGTTTGGGTTCGGTGGTGTGTTCTGGCCGGTGCAGGTACGATGGAATATCGATCATGCCCTCGGTGTCGAAGTCGATAGAGCCCTGTACGTTACAACGCCCAAGTCCTGCTCTTACGGCCGACAAAATGATTGGGTAGATGTCGGTTTCGTTTTTGAACTTTATTTCTGTCTTTGTTGGATGTACATTTACATCGATGCTGGCGGGGTCTACTTCCAGATAGATGAAGAAAGTGGGTTTGTACCCAACAGCAATCATACGTTCGTAGGCACTGGTAACCGCTTTTTGAAAGTAGGGGTGCTTCATATAGCGCCCGTTAACAAAGAAGAACTGTTTGTCGTTGCGTTGTTTTGCGGTTTCCGGGCTGCCTATGTACCCGTGTATCTTGACCAAGTCAGACTCGGCTTTGATGGAGTAGAGCTGGTTGTTGATGTTTTTGCCGAAAATGTGGGTAATGCGCTCGCGCAAGTTGGTGGCTGGCAGGTTGTAGCACTTTTGGTCGTTGTGGACAAGGTCGAAGGCAATATCGGGGTAGACGAGGGCGATGTTTTTGAAGCTGGTGTCGATGGCACCAAATTCGGTTGCGTTACTCTTGAGGAAGTTGCGGCGTGCCGGAATGTTGAAAAACAGGTTCTTCATGCACACGTTTGTACCGGTTGGGCATGAGCAGGGCTCCTGACTTTCCACTTTACCGCCGTTAATGCAGATACGGGTGCCCATTTCGTCGTTAGCCTGGCGGGTTGTCAGTTCTACTTGTGAAACTGCGGCAATTGAGGCGAGCGCCTCACCGCGAAACCCCATGGTCATAAGGGTGAAGAGGTCTTCTGCCTTTCGTATTTTGCTGGTAGCGTGCCGTTCGAAGGCCATACGCGCATCGGTAGGGCTCATGCCTTTACCGTCGTCAATAACCTCGACAAGGTTGCGTCCGGCCTCTTTTATAATCAGTTGAATATGTTTTGCACCTGCGTCAATGGCGTTTTCCACTAGTTCCTTAACAGCCGATGCCGGACGTTGAACCACTTCGCCAGCCGCAATTTGGTTGGCTACGGTATCGGGTAGAAGGTGTATAATATCCATATCTCTTTTTTGCTATTAATTTGTGTTGGAAAGCCGCCAATTGTGGTGTCGGGCTTATTTGAACATAAAAGCCAGGCATGCCACAAGCAGACCGATGACAAGCGCCATGCGGAATGTGTTCGTCTGGCTGGTTAGTGCCTTCTCTTTGCGCTGGTTGGTCAAAAAGCCGCGTTTCAGTGTTGACTTTGGCCGCAGGTTCGGATTCCCGTGTTCGTTTTCTACTTCCTGTCTGATGCGTTCCCGGCGTTCTTCACGCTCTTCTTTGTCTTTGTCCCAATAGATAGGTACGTGTTGGAATTGACGTACAGGCCGTGTTTTGAAAAAATTGAAGAACATGCTGTTTAATGTTTTAAAAGGTAAAAAAATAGCAGCCTACAAAAGCCCGTTTAATCTTTCAGGGTGAAGTGGGCTTTTTTAATCTTCTTATACAGTTCGCTGGCGAAAATGAGGTCTTCGAGTGGTTGGCAGCCAGTGTCGTATACTTGGTCTTTATTACCTTGCCAGCCTTTTTGTCCTTTGTAGATGAAGACGATATTCTCACCAATTTCCATCACCGAGTTCATATCGTGGGTGTTGATAATGGTGGTGATGTTGAACTCGTGTGTGATTTCCTGAATCAGCCGGTCTATCATCAGTGAGGTTTTGGGGTCAAGACCCGAGTTAGGTTCGTCGCAGAACAGGTATTTTGGGTTAAGCACAATGGCGCGGGCAATGGCTGCGCGTTTCTGCATACCTCCGCTGATTTCCGCAGGAAACAGGTCGATGGCGCGTTTCAAGTCGACACGTTCAAGACACTCGATAGCGCGGTCGCGTTTTGCGTCGGCATCCATATCGCTGAACATGTCGAGCGGAAACATAACGTTCTCGAGTACGGTCATTGAGTCGAAAAGGGCCGAACCTTGGAAAAGCATGCCTATTTCGCGGTGCATCATCTTTATCTGGTTGTCGTTCATTTTGGTAATGTCGCGGCCATCGTACAGAATGTGGCCTTCGTCTACCTTGTGAATACCCACGGTGCTCTTCATCAACACGGTCTTACCCGAACCGCTCTGACCAATGATGAGGTTTGTTTTACCGGTTTCGAAAACGGTGTTGATATTGTCGAGAACTTTGACTCCGTCGTGGAACGATTTCGATACGTTTTTAACTTCAATCATGTCAATAACAATTTAGTAAGCATGAAGTTTGAACCCAATATGATAATGCTGCTGTTAACAACAGCCTTTGTGCTGTTTTTACCTACTTCAAGCGCGCCTCCTTTCACTGTGTAGCCGTAGTAACTTGCGACCGAACTGATAATGAAGGCGAAAACCATACTTTTAATGATGGCGTAGGTTACGTAGAATGGAACAAAAGAGTATTGTATACCCTGCGTGTATTCGGTTACGGTAATGGTATCGGTAAATTCGGCGACTCCCAAACCGCCAAGAATACCGGCGAAGATACTGATGATGACCAAACTTGGTATAACGCTGATGAAGGCGGTTATTTTGGGTAGTATGAGGTAGTTGGCAGAGTTGATACCCATAATGTCGATAGCGTCAATCTGCTCTGTTATGCGCATAGTGCCAATTTCTGAAGCTATGTTAGAACCGACTTTTCCGGCTAGAATAAGGCAGAGAATTGTTGGAGAAAACTCTAACAACAGGGTGTCGCGCACTGCCAATCCGGTCAGATAACCCGGTAGAATAGGGTTGCTCATGTTCAGTTTCATCTGTATGGTAATGGCCATACCGATGAACAGAGAGATGATGATGTCGATAAATATGGAGTCGATGCCCAGCTTCATAATTTCACGAACATATTGGCGGCCAAACATCGACCATCTGTCTGGTATGGTAAGGGTCAGTTTCATTAGTTTGGTGAAACTGCCCACGTGTTCAATAATATTCATTTAAAGTGTTTTGTCTTTCTTAAATTTGACAAAATTACGAAAAAAATATAAAGCACCGAGTTTTTTATTCTGCTTCTGGTGGGGTGGTCTGCTTTATCCATTTCGATACAGCCTCGCGTATAGAAGTAAGTCCGATTTGTTGTAGGTCTATTTTTTCAGCTGCAATCCATGTATATGCGGCCACATCGTCGTTAGCCTTGGGTTTTGAGTCTGTTGGCAGTTGTGCGGTGAAGAAACAGTCGAGGGTGTGTACGGTTAGTCCGCCAAAAGGGTAGCGGTTAGGTTGTGAGGTGAAATAACCAATGTTTATAATATCGGTTCCCAATTCTTCGTAAATTTCGCGCTTGAGTGCCTCTTCCATTGTCTCGCCAGGTTCGGCAAAACCACCGGGCAGGTCCAGTGTTCCTTTTTTCGGCTCGAATGCCCGTTTGGTCAGTAGCAGTTCTCCGTTGCTATTGGTGATTAGGGCGGCAACAGCTGCGGCCGGATTCAGGTAGAAGTTGAAGCCGCATTCGGTGCAGTGTTTCGAGCGTGGTCCGTCTTCTTTGAAGCGTGCGGATCCACAGTGCGGACAATAGGCAAACGCCTGCAAGGGGTGTTGGATATTCGACATAGGGAATTCTTTTTTAACCGATAGCAAAAATAGCTATTTCGGTGGCAGCGTGTCTTTTTGGTGTGCGAAAAAATGCTAGACGGAACGGTTGGCAAAATGTCGGAAGACCAGTAAAGTTTCTAAAATGATAAATTATTCCGGGAAGATATATAGGGACATCACAGAAAAAGTTATCAACAATTTGTTTTATTCTAAAAAACACCTAAATTTGCACTTCGAAACTTTATACCGCCCGAGGTATAGGGTTTAAACCCGACAAAAAAGAAAATTTAAAGCTTTAAAATAAAATGAAAAGAACATTCCAACCCTCTATCAAGAAGAGAAAGAACAAGCACGGTTTCCGTGAAAGAATGGCGACTGCAAATGGTCGTCGCGTATTGGCTTCTCGTCGTGCACACGGTCGCAAGAAGTTGACAGTTAGCGATGAAATCGCAGTTCGCTTGCACGCTCACCGTTAATAGTGTGCTTGTGTTCGCACAAAAGGGGTGTGTCAAAAGTAATTTTGATACATCCTTTTCTTTTTATAAATAAGTCTACCCCTTCGGTGGGGTTAAACATTGAAATAAAGCATCTAAAAGATAAATGGCAAAAGAAAAAGTAATCCTTACCGGCGACCGTCCGACCGGCAAGTTGCATATCGGCCACTATGTTGGCTCGCTCCGTCGACGCGTTGAGTTGCAGAACTCAGGTGAATTCGACAAAATTTTCATTATGATTGCCGATGCCCAGGCGCTGACCGACAATGCCGACAATCCGGAGAAAATCCGCCAAAATGTGATTGAAGTTGCGCTCGACTACCTGTCGGCAGGTCTCGACCCAGAAAAGTGCAACATCTTTATTCAGAGTGCGGTGCCAGAACTGACCGAATTGGCCTTCTACTATATGAACCTGGTAACTGTGTCGCGCGTACAGCGTAACCCAACGGTAAAAACGGAAATACAGATGCGTAATTTCGAGGCCAACATACCAACAGGTTTCTTCTGTTACCCTATCTCGCAGGCAGCCGACATCACTTTGTTCCACGGAACCACTGTTCCTGCTGGTGAAGACCAGAAACCGATGATTGAACTGACCAACGAGATTGTACGCCGTTTCAACAACATCTATGGCGAGACTCTAGACGAATGCCAGATTCTGCTTCCAGAAACCGCGGCATGTCTGCGACTGCCGGGTACCGATGGAAAGGCCAAGATGTCGAAGTCGTTGGGTAACTGTATTTTCTTGTCTGACTCGGCCAAGGAACTGAAGACCAAAGTCAACTCGATGTATACTGACCCGGAGCATATACATATTGAACAGCCTGGCCATTTGGAGGGGAACACTGTGTTTACCTATCTCGATGCCTTTGCTACCGACGACGACTTTGCAAAATTCCTGCCCGACTACAAGAACCTGCAAGAACTGAAAGACCACTATACCCGTGGCGGCCTTGGTGATGGTACTTGCAAGAAGTTCTTGCTGAATGTGTTGAACGACCGTTTGGAGCCTATACGTAACCGCCGTAAGGAGTTGGAAAAAGATATTCCAGCTGTATATGAGGTGTTGAAGCGTGGCACAGAGGCGGCCCGCGAAGTTGCGGCTAAAACTATTGCCGAGGTGCGTCATGCCATGCGCATCGACTACTTCGACGACAAGGAGCTGATTGCCGAGCAGGCAAAGCGTTTTGCGGCTCAAAAATAAAGTAACGGCTATCGTGTGACAGATATTGGGGAACGTGTTTTCTACCATGTTCCCTTTTTTGTTTCTTTTTCGCAAAAAGTTGTAAAAAACAGAAAACGGGTGGCAAAATTTGTTACCTTTGTGTATGGTATAGGTGACACCTTGCCAAATGAAACAGATATAGAGTAGGAACTTTTCCCGTTCCTATTGTTATATAACATTACATTAACAATAACGGAATGGAGACCTGTGAAGGCCTCCATTTTTCTTTTGGAACACTATTGTCAAATGCGTGAAACTTGGAAATGTGCTGTTTGTGATAAACAAATATTCCCAAAAATTTATACATCCGTCGTAAAAGTGTTGTATATTTACTCTTATTATAGCTACAATACTTAATAAATATACACGAGCCTATGGAACAAAACGTACTACTAAAACTAAGAAAGCACTTTTCTGAAAAGCTTCGTGAACTGATGTTGGGTGAGGAACTTCTGGAGGACCTCGACCGCGTGTACCTTCCATTGGCTGAAATGGCATCTGTTGGACTCGATACCACCAATATGCAGATTATTGGTGTGAATGGTGCGCAGGGTGCGGGAAAAACCACGTTCTGCGCGCTGATGAAACTGGTGTTGGAAGAAGCATATGGTTTGAAAGTGCTCAGTTTGAGCATCGATGACCTCTATCTATCGCGGAACGACCGTGAAAAATTGGCTCAAACGGTACATCCGTTGTTCGTTACACGTGGTGTCCCGGGCACGCATTATGTGAAGAAGGGTATCGACTTGTTCAACACGTTAGCTAATGCAACGCCAACCGATACGACCATTATACCGCGCTTTAATAAGGCTGTCGACGATGTTTATCCGGAAAAAGAATGTGACCACTTTGTGGGAAGGCCCGACGTTATTCTGTTCGATGGTTGGTTTATGGGGGCTACCGAACAACCATTGGCCGATTTGTTGCAACCTGTGAACGAACTGGAAGAAAAAGAAGATAAAGATGCTGTATGGCGCACCTACGTCAATTTGCAGTTAAAAACCGAATACAGCCGTTTGTTCGACTGCCTCAACCTGTTGGTTATGTTACAGGTGCCGTCGTTCGAGAAGGTATATGAGTGGCGTGCCCTGCAAGAAGAAAAACTGCGTATTTCGACGAAGGGACAAGACCATTTGCGCATAATGGACAACGAAGAGTTGAGGCGTTTCATCTCGCACTATGAGCGGCTGACACGCTGGATGCTGAAAGAAATGCCGGGCAGGGCTGACGTGTTGTTCACTGTTAACGACGACCACCGAATCTGCCTTCCGTAAAAACACCCTCTCAAATAAACCACGTAATTATGTTAGTTAAAGTTTTTGGCGCAGCCGTTCATGGTGTTGAGGCTACCACCATCTCGATAGAAGTTAACGTTGGAGGCGGAGTACCCGCTTTCGCATTGGTCGGATTGCCAGACAACGCTGTTAGGGAGAGTTACGAGCGGGTGCGGTCGGCTCTTACTGTCAATAAGTATAACTTCCCGAACGGACGTGTCATTGTGAATATGGCACCCGCCGATATCAGGAAAGAGGGTGCCGCATACGATCTGCCACTGGCAGTCGGTCTGGCTGCCGCCAGCAATCAGGTGAAAGCCGACCGTTTAGAGCGCTTTATGCTGATGGGCGAGCTCTCGCTCGATGGCACACTACAACCGGTAAGGGGCGTGTTGCCCATTGCTATCCAGGCCCGTGCGGAAGGTTACGAGGGCTTGATTGTTCCAAAACAAAACGCACGCGAGGCGGCTGTGGTTAACAAACTGAAAGTTTATGGTGCCGAAACGCTGAGAGAGGTTATCGACTTTATGAATGGCGCCGAAGGGTTGGAGCAGACTGTTGTTGATACCCGTAAAGAGTTCTACGCCCATATTGACCAATACGATATGGATTTTGGCGACGTGAAGGGACAGGAAGAGGTGAAACGCGCCTTCGAGGTAGCTGCCGCTGGCGGACACAACATCATTATGGTGGGGCCGCCGGGTGCGGGTAAGAGTATGATGGCGAAACGTATTGCCACCATTCTGCCTCCTTTCTCGCTGCAAGAGTCGCTCGAAACCACAAAGATACATTCTGTTGCCGGACTTATCGGCCGCAATACGTCGCTGATGACCCAGCGCCCGTTCAGAAGTCCGCACCACACTATATCTGACGTTGCCCTTATTGGAGGAGGCAGTAATCCGAAGCCCGGTGAGATAAGTCTGGCCCACAACGGTGTGCTTTTCCTTGACGAGTTGCCCGAGTTCAAGCGGCAGGTTTTGGAAGTGATGCGCCAACCGTTGGAAGACCGCCAGATAACTATAAGCCGTTCGAAAATGTCGGTTACCTATCCGGCCTCCTTTATGTTGGTGGCGAGTATGAATCCCTGCCCGTGCGGTTATTACAACCACCCCACGCGCGAATGTGTGTGCGCTCCAGGAGCCGTCCAACGGTATCTTAGCAAAATAAGCGGTCCGTTGCTCGACCGCATCGACATACAGGTTGAAATTGTGCCTGTTCCCTTCGAAAAATTGGCGGAACGGAGTAAGGGCGAATCGAGTGCCGAAATTCGTGAGCGTGTGGTAAAGGCCCGCCTCATCCAACAAGAAAGGTACAAAGACGAAGAGCACATCCACTGCAATGCGCAGATGAACAGCCGCCTCTTGCAGAAATATGCCAAACTCGATAAGGAATGTACAGATACACTCCGAACCGCTATGGAGCGCTTTAGTTTGTCAGCCCGCGCCTATGACCGCATCTTGAAAGTTGCCCGCACCATTGCCGACCTCGACGGGGCGGAGAACATCCAGTTCCCACACATCAGCGAAGCCATCGGCTACCGTAACCTCGATAGAGAAGGGTGGGGGACCTAAAAGAAACAGTAAAGGCTGCCAGTTTGTATTTCAAACGGGTAGCCTTTACTTTTTCAGAAAGTTTGTACGACAAACCAGCACGTACTATTTTGATATAGAATAAAAGTCCAGCCTAACAGTTTCATACGATCTGACTTTTTTGTTCCCAATCGTTGCAGGGTTCCATTTCTTCAGTTGTTTTACGATTCGAATCGCTTCTTGTTCTAATTCTTTATCTGCTCCAGTTTCGATTGTTTCATCCGATATGGTGCCGTCCTTGTTGATGATGAATTTCACGTAAACCCTTCCATGCGAATTTTTAGCTTTTTTGCGAGCCATTATCAAAGACCTGATCTCACTATATAAATCTCCCTGATACTCCGCCCTATGTTGCGTCTCGTATGGTTCGAACACCTTGTTAAGGTTAATCTCATCTTCCACTTCCTTTTTGTCTAGGATTTTTGTACCATTGACATCGAGGTAGAACACTTTACCAGCTTTCTCTGCTTTGAAACAAAAGAGTTCATCTGTCCAATTGTTCCATTCGTAAGTAGCGTGTATCTGGTAATTTTCCGTCTTTATTTCTCCATTTCCACCTTCCACATAAAAATGCGTATCATCAGATTCAGCCTCATCGGGATGTCGGTTGACCAAATGGTAAACAGGGGTTATTTTGTCGTAAAGAACGATTGCCGAACCGGCATTCACTCCTGGTGTCGCAACTCCATATCGGCCTTGGATTTTGACGATAACTTGAGGGCTATTATAGGCGACACGCTGAATGGAATCGTATTTAGCGGGTAATGTGAAATTCAGTTTATTGTCGATTATTCCCACCTTGCCATCTTTTACGATGACTGGATTGAAACCCAAATCCTTCCCTTGCGCACGAAATCCCTGTAGTTCTTTTTTAACACGGAATATGCCTTTGGCGTCTATAGTGCCATATTCGCCATCTCTCTTCGCACAACCTGTTTCATAATCCAGCCAGTCGTAATCGAACCCAGACAACCTTTTGAATGAATTGTCCTCCACAGCAATCATACCCTGTTTTTCGACGAAATGAATGTTGGGGATTTTTATACTGTAGATGTGTTGGGTGTATTCTCCTGTATTGTCGTCATAGCAATCGATGCTGATGAACGGACTATCACAATTCCATTCGATGTATTTATAAACAGGCGGGACAACGATATCGCCCTTTTGATTTACAAATCCATATCGACTATTTTTGACCTCAACCATGGTAAGTCCGAATTTGTCAACGTAGTCTCCAATTGAGGTAAATGTGGGGTGTTTCATTTGAATCTTTTTTTTATTTGTTACTTCTATTCCATCGGGAAAAGCATATAGTTCGATTGATCTGGCAAAACAGCCTGGAAGTAGTGCCAACACACACAATAATGCTGTATTTTTCATGTTTCTTATTTTTTCAATAACAAAAGTAACTGAGTAAAGAGGGAGGAACTGAATCTGCAACAATACCTTTCTTCCCAAATGACCAAATTCTGAAAAGCAGGTGTTTTTGAATACAACAAAGGGGAGATTTAACCATCGTTTTTACAATGGCTAACTTCAACTATACCAATAAAATATAAAGGCTACCCGTTTGAGGTGCAAACGGACAGCCTTTGCAGTTTAAGAGAAACCGTAATCCTCAGAACTAACACCTGCCAACTCCTTGTCTTTGAAGCCAATGGCAATACCATGCTCCTCGTCGCACTGGCACTCGCCAGCAAGAGAAATTTCAGGGTCATCGTCATATTCAGCAGAATGTTCGGTTCTCAAATAAATTTTGCTAATGTCCAACTCATCGAGAAGGTCTTCTCTCCCTATTTGCTTGTCGCTCCACATATCGTACGTGATGTTGCAATAATTTACCACACCATCTGCAATACTTTCTGTATTGAGTTCATTGGTGAGCCATAAAAGGAGTTCAACCTCCTTATCGGTCAGTTTACCCTCACGGACTTCTTCGTCTTCCGCCTCTTCATATTCATAAAGTGCACGGCGAACATCAAGCGCTTCCAAAAAACCAAACAAATTCATATAAGCGGTATCGCCCTCATACCACTGGGTTTTGGTACGACTGGCAACCACATCAGCATAATTATAAACTACAGACACGCTGCCTATTTGCACGTCGCCGTCTGAAAGGATGGCAGAAATAGCCTGTTCGTCCCATGCTTTTTTACACTCCCATCCGTAGTTGCCTTGCCGGTCAATGTAAAGTTTTGTAGGAATGATTTCGTTGTCTTTTTCCCCGTTGGCTTTTTTGTATATCTCCTTAGCTTTTTGTTGAACTGCAGCGTAAAAAACCGCTTCTTTCTCCCGGTATTCGGCAAAAGCTTTCAGCTGTTCCTTGGAAAATTTTTCTTTTGACGTGCTGGCCAATCGAATTTTCAACTCAGTCTGCCTGCCATTGAAGTTGGCTGTTATTTTCCCTTTCCATGTTTTCTTCCCATCGTGGATGAGCCGGCCGAACACCTCGTCGTTTCTAACGGCTACGTCTTTAGGCTCTACAGCCCCCGATTCGTACAGTCTTTCCAAATCGTCTTTAGCCCCGGAATGGTGGTTTTTTGCTGCCCTGTTGTACCATTCAGCCGCAACTTCAAGGTCGACATCCACACCATGTCCGTGTTCATACATTTCGCCCAGCCTCCACTGGGCTTCTATAGTAGCAACGTAATGCACATCTCCCTCCGCAGCTTTCTTGTACCATTCAATCGCCTTTTCGTTATTTTCAGGTACACCATTTCCCCAATAATAATACTCACCTAATTGGTAAGTAGCTTCCACCTTGCCTTGTTCGGCAGCTTTCTCAAACCACATGGCAGCCAGCTCATAGTTCTGTGGCACACCGTCAGCGCCCTTGTCATAAAACATTCCTAAAGACTGCTGTGCCTCAGCGCTACCCTGATTTGCAGCTTTAGTCATCCACTCGACATATTTCTCATAACTGCGTTCCACAACCTTACCTTTACGGTAAATATATGCAACCTGTTCCTGGGCTTTTATATGCCCTTGTTCTGCGGCTTTTGTATACCATTCCAACGCCTTCTTATCGTCACAGCTTTTCCATTCATAGTAGTATCCTAATTCATACTGGGCGTTGGCGTCGCCTTGTTCGGCCAGTTCCCAAAGCTCTTCTTTCTTGCTCTTTTTAGCGGTTGGTTGGGTGTCTGCGTTGGCGTTAGTTTTGAAATCAATCGCATTCTTGACAGAAAAATCGGCCTTGTCATCGGCCAGTTTAGTTTCCTTAACGAATTTTTCCTCCTCTTTTTGCCTTGGCAGAGATGCCTTGTAGAAATTCACAGCCTGAATAGCGGCTTCGCAACCGTTTGCAACCGCTTTTTCCGCCCATTCCAGCGCTTTTTGGTAGTCTTGCTCCACACCTTTACCCCATCCGTAACAACTGCTCAGATAGAATTGTGCAAGCGCGTTGCCATTTTCCGCATTCCGAAGGTATAGTTCTACGGCCTTTTTTTCGTCTTTCTCAACACCAAAACCATGTTCATAATGCCAACCCAACTGGTTTATGGCATCGGCCTGCCCTTGTTCAGCCGCCAATCGGCACCATTTCACCGCCTGCTGGTAATCTCTTGCTGTTCCGCTTCCTGTAGCATAAAACATTCCCACAAAATACTGCCCCTCTTTATCACCCTGTTCGGCCGACTTCAGGTACCACTCAAACGATTTTTCGTGGTTTTTCTCCACGCCGTTCCCCCAGTAATAGCAATTGCCCAACTGGCTTTGTGCCGAAACATCACCCTGTTCTGCGAGTTTTGTAAGTTCTTCGATGTTAAACTGATTCTCCATATTGTGTTTATGTTTTGTTATTATTTAGGTAAAACAAAGGTAATTGGAATTAGCCTTTCAGAAAAGAGCAGATTTGACTGAAAATTGGTCATAAAAGCTTTTCTCTACTGAAAAAGTGTCCAATACTGCCCTCTTAAAAAACTGTTTCTTTGAGTCTGCTGTAACAACAGAAAAACCGCCCTGCAACCTTCATAAGGGTCGCAGGGCGGTTCGTTATTGTTATACTTAACGTAAGTATCAGCCCATGATGACTTCCACCTCGTTAACGTCTTTCATCTTGCTGAATGGCACAATCTGTCCGTCAACCTTTTCACCGTTGATAGAGATGCTCTTGACACCCTTTTCCACCTTGTTAGGGTTCTTAACGGTGATGTTCACAATCTTTCCACGGAAGCGGCGCGTAGCGGTGAAGCCTTCCCAGCTTGGAATACATGGGTCAATCAGCAGGCCTTCATAATCAGGGCGTATACCCAGAATGTACTGGGCTGCGGTGAAGTATGCCCAAGAAGCAGTACCGCTCAACCATGGGCAACGGCTCTGGCCGGCACGCATGTTGTAGGTAGAGCAAGTGGTCTGGGCATATACGTAAGGCTCAATCTGGCGTACTTCCGCACGTTCGTTGTAGTGGGCAGGCAGGTAGTTGGTGTAGTTCTTGAACGCACGTTTACCGTGACCGAGAATACAGTCGGCCATAATGCCCCAACCTTGGGTGTGCTGGAACACAGCCGCATTTTCCTTCATACCCTTGATGAAGAGCGGAGCCTTGATGACGCTGGCCTCGGTCTTTTCGAAAGGAGGGTCGCAAAGAACCAAACCATATTCAATGGCAAGGTGCTTCTCTACACTGTTCATAACCACTTCGGCGCGTTCGCCAGTAGCCTGGCCTGAAATGATAGCCCAGCTCTGTGGGTTGAGCCAGATGTTGCCTTCCTTAATCGGATTCTTGCTGGTACCGAAGACGTAGCCGTCTTCCTTAATTGCGCGAACATACCATTCACCGTCCCAAGCCGCCTTGTCGATATTAGCTGTAAGGGTAGCAAGGTGACCCTCTGCCCACTTAACTTCTTCTGGCTTGTTGAGGCGGTTACAGATGTCGATGTAAACAGTGAGCGCATAACGCAGTTGCATGGCTACAAAGACCGTCTCACCCTTTGCACCCAACACCAGACAGTCGTTCCAGTCTGCCTTCAAACCGCAAGGGAGGCCATTCTTGCCAAGACGGTCGAGGTTGAACTGGATGGCGCGACGGAGGTGGTCGAGAACGGTGCCTTCACCCTTGTCGCTGTAAGGAAGAACCTTGTTATAATAGTCGAGGTTGCCGATTTCCTTAACATAAGTAGGAACAGTGTTGAACAACCACATGCAGTCGTCGGAACGGAACTCGTTTTCAGGAGTTGGCTCTTCGTGACCAGGGTTGTGGGCAAACGGCTTAACCACTGGCATAGCGCCACCGTTAGAATTCTGTCCGGTAAGCATAAGTTCGAGACGCTCAACCACTTCGGTAGGAATGTTGTGGATGACGCCGAGCATATCCTGAATGGTATCGCGGTAACCCATACCGTCGCGCTCACCACGGTAGATGAGGGAAGCGGCACGGCTCCATGCGTAGGTGATGAGGTTGTTGAACGGATTCCACATGTTGATCATGCTGTTGAACGCTGCGTCTGGAGTCTTAGCGCTAAGGCCCTCAATGCGGCCGTGCCAGTAGTCAACCACCTTCTTGTATTCGGCATCCAGTTTGGCAGGAGTTGCAACGCGTTCTGCGGCATTCTTACCTTCAACCCAAGCCTTACCGATACCAAGCACTACTGTGAATTCCTTGGTTTCGCCAGCTTCGAGCGAAAGGTCAACCTGAAGGGTACCACAACCATTGTCGCCTTCTGTAACAGTGTTACCGCACTGGCCGCGCATTACCGATTCCGGATTGGCATAAGTGTGGTAAAGGCCGATGAACTTGTCGCGGTCGCTGTCGTAACCGGTAACTTTCGCACCAACCACACCGATGAACGAGTGGCGGGCCTGGTCTTTGTTTTGGAAGTTTTCTGGTTCCTCAGGCATGTAAAGGTTGTTACCATGGTCGATGAAACCGTCGGCATACGAAGTCTTGATGATATACTGGGTGTATTGCAGGTTGTTGCTGTCGTCGTGCATGTTCCAGTTTGAGGCAAACTCGGCGTAAGTGAAAGCACGAAGGTTCCTCTTCTTGCCAGAGTTGTTGGTCACCTTCACGCGCCACACTTCAAACTCAGCGCCAAGTGGCACGAAATAAAGGGTCTCGGTCTTTATACCTGAGTATTCCGACGAGATGATGGAATAGGCTGAACCATGACGGCATTCGCTCTTGTACTGGTCGAGCGGCTTGCCTACAGGCTGCCAGCTGCCACTCCAGAAATCTTTCGTGTCTACATCGTGAAGATAGATGTAGCGGCCTGGCTGGTCGTTAGGTACAGTGTTGAACTTCAAACGGAGGAAGCAACCCTGAACCGACGAGCGGAAGAAACTATAACCACCTGCGTTGTTGGTGATGATAGCGCCATAACGGGTGTCTCCTAAATAGTTACTCCAAGATTTTGGGGTAGCTGGATTGGTGATAACGTACTCTTTGCGTTCGTCATCGAAATATCCGTACTGCATAAATTGTCTTTATTTTTGTTTTACTTGATTATACTGTTTAATTCGTCAAGATTGGCCTTCAACTCGGCATCGCTAATCTCGTAGTTGTGCAGATTTCCAGAGAGATACTGGTCGTAAGCGGTCATATCGATAAGTCCATGGCCAGAAAGGTTGAAGAGGATGGTCTTCTGTGTGCCTTCTTCCTTGCATTTAAGTGCCTCGTTGATGGCTGCGCAAATAGCGTGGCTTGATTCCGGTGCAGGAATAATACCCTCGGTCTGTGCGAAGAGCTGTGCAGCCTTGAATGTGTCGGTCTGCTTGATGTCTACCGCCTCCATCATGTTGTCTTTCAACAACTGGCTGACAGTGGTGCCAGCACCGTGGTAGCGTAAGCCTCCGGCGTGGATAGAAGCAGGTTTGAAGTTGTGTCCGAGGGTGTACATTGCCAAAAGTGGGGTGTAGCCTGCCTCGTCACCGAAGTCGAGGTGGAACACACCGCGTGTCAGTTTAGGACACGATGCTGGTTCGGCCGCAATGAAGCGGGTTTTCTTTCCATCGAGAATGTTGTGGCGCATGAATGGGAATGCGATACCCGAGAAGTTCGAGCCGCCACCAAAGCAGCCGATAACGATGTCGGGATATTCACCAGCCATGTCCATCTGTTTTTCAGCCTCTAGGCCAAGCACCGTCTGGTGTAGCGAAACGTGGCTCAACACACTGCCAAGGGCATAGCGGCAGTCTGGGGTGCCGATGGCCATTTCAACAGCCTCGCTGATTGCGGTACCAAGGCTGCCGGTGTAACCGGGGTCTCTGGCCAGAATAGCGCGGCCGGCGCTGGTAACGTCGCTAGGAGAGGCAAATACGTGTCCGCCGAAGGTCTGCATTATGCTGCGGCGGTAAGGTTTCTGTTCAAAGCTGACCTTTACCATAAAGATGGTAACATCGATGCCGAACGCCTTACCGGCATAGCTGAGGGCGGTTCCCCACTGGCCGGCACCGGTTTCGGTAGTCAGATTCTTGATGCCTTCCATCTTTGCATAATAGGCTTGTGGAATTGCAGAGTTCAGTTTGTGTGAACCAACAGGGCTCACACTTTCGTTCTTGAAGTAGATATGAGCAGGTGTGTCGAGCGCCTTTTCCAAACCTGTGGCACGGACTAGCGGGGTTGGTCGGTAGTGTTTGTAAAGGTCGCGCACTTCATCGGGAATTTCAATCCAGCGGTCAGTCTGGTTCAGTTCCTGTTTAGAAGCCTCGAGGGTAAAGATGTGCGACATCTCGTCCACTGTAAGCGGTTGGCGTGTTTTGGGGTTAAGTGGCAACATGGGCTTATTCTTCATATCGGCCACAATGTTGTACCACGCTGTAGGTATCTCGTTCTCTGACAAGATGAAGCGTTTGTTGTTGCTCATATTTTATAAATACTGTTAATTAACATGTGTAAACTGCGCAAAAGTGCAGTATTAGCAAATTTATGTATTAATGGAGACTTTGGCAAACTGAAATCTGTTATGTTTGGTTAAAAGAACTGAAAAGTGAGTCATTAAGGTTCCTATCATACAATTTCACATTTATAGAAATTGATGAAGTCCAGTGTTGCCACGTAGCGTTTTCCAAACGCACCGGCGCCGCATAGAAGTCCGGGCACGGTGTAAGGACAAGCCCTTTCCCCGTGCCC
>DGTD01000081.1:57566-58357 GCA_002396385.1 Bacteroidales bacterium UBA4345 | reverse complement strand
CATATCGATACGCGTCATCATATTCTCGTCGTCGAACAAGAACTCGGCCAACGCCTTAGCCAGTTCGGTTTTACCAACACCGGTAGTTCCCAGGAAGATGAACGAGCCAATAGGACGCTTAGGGTCCTGCAAACCCGCACGGCTACGCCTTACCGCATCGGAAATAGCCGAAATTGCCTCGTCTTGCCCGATAACACGCTTGTGCAATTCCTCTTCAAGGTGTAGCAGTTTGTTTTTCTCGCTCTGCAACATCTTTGTCACTGGAATACCCGTCCAACGGGAAACAATTTCCGCAATATCGTCTTCATCGACCTCCTCTTTAATCAGGTGCGAATTCTCGTGGCGCGACTCCAGTTCTGCCTGTAGAGCCTTGATGTGGTCTTCAGCCTGTTTTATTTTTCCATAACGGAGCTCAGCCACCAAGCCATAGTTACCCTCACGCTCGGCCTTCTCGGCCTGGAAGCGGAACTGCTCGATATCGACTTTTTCCTGCTGGATTTTGTTAATCAGGTCTTTTTCCGATTTCCACTGGGCTCCCATGTTAGCACTTTCATCCTTCAGTTCGGCAATTTCTTTTGCCAATTGGTCAAGTTTCTGGGTATCGCCTTCCCGCTTAATGGCTTCGCGTTCAATTTCCAATTGTTTAATCTGGCGTTCCACCTTATCGAGGTCTTCAGGCACAGAGTCCATCTCCAAACGTAGACGTGCGGCCGCCTCATCGACCAAATCGATAGCCTTATCGGGCAGGAAACGGTCGGAAATATAACGGTCAGACAGAACTGCTGCCGAAA
>DGTD01000081.1:0-57486 GCA_002396385.1 Bacteroidales bacterium UBA4345 | reverse complement strand
ACCTTGTGGTGGTTCTCGTAACGTTCCTTCAAGCCACGTAGGATAGAAATGGTGCTAGCCTCGTCGGGTTCGTTGACCATCACCTGTTGGAAACGGCGCTCCAACGCCTTATCCTTCTCGAAATACTTCTGATACTCGCTAAGCGTAGTGGCACCAATGGCACGGAGTTCGCCACGCGCCAAGGCAGGTTTCAAGATGTTGGCCGCATCCATAGCGCCCTCACCACCGCCGGCACCCACCAAAGTGTGTATTTCATCAATAAAGAGGACAATTTCGCCATCGGCTTTCACCACTTCATTAATAACCGCCTTCAAACGCTCTTCAAATTCGCCCTTGAATTTGGCACCAGCCACCAATGCGCCCATATCGAGCGAGAAAATCTGCTTGGTCTTCAAGTTTTCAGGCACATCACCTCGCACAATACGTCCGGCAAGGCCTTCCACAATAGCGGTTTTACCTGTACCCGGTTCACCAATCAGAATTGGGTTATTCTTGGTACGACGGCTAAGGATTTGCAAAACACGCCGGATTTCCTCGTCACGTCCAATAACAGGGTCGAGTTTGCCCGAACGAGCTTTCTCATTCAGATTAACCGCATATTTTTCAAGCGAGTTATACTGGTCTTCGGCACTCTGGCTCTTCACATTACTACCCTTACGGAGTTCACGGATGGCCGCCTCAAGATCCTTCTCGTTCATACCCGCATCCTTCAACAAAGTAGAAACCGGTCCGGCCTCTTTAAACAGAGCGAAAAGGATGTACTCGACCGAGACAAACTCATCGCCCGCCTTTTTCGACAGGTCTTCAGCCCTTAGCAGCACCGAATTGGTAGCACTGGAAAGATACGGCTGGGCACCGCTCACCTTAGGGAGAGCAGCCACCTCCCTGTCTACAACTTGTTCAACAACAGCCTTGTTCATTCCCATTTTGCTGAAAATGAAGTCGACCACATTTTCGCCCACTTTAAGGATTCCCTTCATCAAATGGGCAGGTTCAATGTACTGCTGTCCGTTACCTTGGGCAACCTTCACAGCCTCTTGAACCACCTCTTGACCTTTAATTGTAAAGTTTTGGAAATTCATATTATCTATTTTTTATTATTTGCTTAAGAAGAATTTGGTAGCCATTAAAAACAGCAACCACACACCCACACGCAAAACACTTGCCAAGAGGCCGGGCCCGCAAATTTGGCAGAACAGAAGCCCCTTATCTGACAATTTGTCATTAAAATAAATATATTAATCTGACAATCAGTCAGTAAGACACAAACTAACAAAACCACATATCAAGGGATTTGTTTTGCATTTAAAACATAAAATCTTTGAACAGCCAATCACGACCCAAACTTTTTCCGGACGAAGGAGAGAGATGCGACAAGGGAACGGTGTTTCCCATTAGACAGGAAGCCGTCAACCCTAAATAGAGTATTTGTTTGTATGGCTAGTCACTTGCCATAAAACAAGGTGATTAGTTTCAAATTTGCCAAATTGCCGTCTAATCATTATTTTTGTAAGATTAGAACGGGTCATATGAGAAAGAGAAAGACAGAACAAACACCCACCAATCTAGTGGACAAGATGCCGCTGCGCGTCCGTTTCAGCGAAACAGACGGCATTGGCGTGGTTTGGCACGGCGAATACATCCGCTATTTTGAAGACGGCAGAGAGTCTTTTGGAGAAAACTTCGGAATGCCGTACCTCGAAGTCTTCAAAGAAGGCTATGTAATACCGATAGTCGATGTTACCTGTCAGTATCATCATCCGCTACACGCTGGTGAACGCGGCACTATCGAAACCCGTTTTATTGACACCCCCGCCGCAAAAATCATATTCGAGTACTCGGTCTACAAAGAGCCGGAACACGTGTTGTGCGCGACAGGCAGCACAACACAGGTTTTCTTGAAAAAAGACACAGGCGAGTTAGAGCTCACAACCCCAGAATTTTATTTGAGTTGGAAAAAGAAATGGAATCTGCTAAAATAGTTTACGCCATAGCCGACAACATAATAAGCGGACTAGGCAGCGACACCACCGCCAATGCCGACAGCGTGTTTGCAGAGAAGACAGGCATTGGTCTGGTTGACGACAAGCGCCTTTATCCCGAACCTTTTTTGGCGCAACACATCAACGACAACGATTTAGAGGAATCGGCAATTTATCGTCAGACCGCCAATATGCACAGGCTGGAGCGGCTGATGATAACTTCGGCAAGCAAAGCACTCAGTCAAACGGCCGTAGACACAAGGTCAGATAACGTAGTCTTCATTTTCTCGACGACCAAAGGCAATATCAGGTTGTTGGAAGGCTCTGAGAAAGTACCCAACGACGCTTTTCTCGACCAATTGGCAAAACGGGTTGCCAACTTCTTCGGAGCAGCAAACACCCCACTTGTAATCAGTAATGCATGCATTTCGGGAGTTTTAGCACAAGTTACCGCCATACGGCTTTTGAAAAGCGGCAAATACGCCACTGCCGTTATCATCGGAGGCGACGAGCTAACAGAATTCGTCATCAGCGGTTTCGAGTCGTTCCAATCGGTCAGTGCCAAGCCATGCAAACCTTACGATGCCAACCGCGATGGTTTAAGTATGGGAGAAGGTGTCGCCACCCTCATAGTAAGCACCGACCCGAGCTTAGCAGGGGAACAGCGCATTATGCTGGCTGGCGGAGCATCGAGCAACGACGCTAACCACATTTCAGGGCCCTCACGCACGGGAGACGGTCTTTTTTTTGCGATACAGAACGCAATGGCAGAAGCAGAAGCAGAAATTTCAGACATTGACCTGATTGATGCCCATGGGACAGCCACCCCTTACAACGACGAGATGGAGTCGAAGGCTATAGGGTTGGCAGGCCTCAACGAAGTTCCCCTTCTCAGTTTGAAAGGCTACTTCGGGCACACTTTGGGAGCATCGGGACTGCTGGAAACCATTATTTGCATTGAATGCATACGGCGCGGTATTCGCCCACGCACCCTCAACTTCGAACAACTGGGTGTTCCCGTAAACGTCAACGTCAGCACAAGTACAGGACCAGCGAAGCTACGCACCATACTAAAAACAGCCTCGGGGTTTGGCGGATGTAATGCGGCTATCGTCATCTCGACAGAGAAGAGCGGGAAGTTATACCCACCAGAAACCGGCAGCACCACAATTTCGACTTGCACTATAGCAGATAAAAAAATATGGAGGAACGGAGACACCGTTTATACCGGTAACGATAGCGACGATTTCGGGCAATTCATTAGAGGAGCCTTCAAGGCTATTGCCCAACCCTACATGAAATTCTCAAAGATGGACGACCTCTGCAAACTGGCACTAACCGCTGCCGAATACCTAACGGAAGGAGAAAATCTGGCAGATTGCGGAGAGGAAGGTGTAGCCCTGTTGCTCGGCTGTCGCGCATCGAGTTTAGACACCGACCTGCGTCACCAAAAAGTGATTGAGGTAAAAGAACCGTATATGCCAAGCCCTGCCATCTTCGTATATACCCTTGCCAACATAATGCAGGGAGAAATCTGCATACGGCACAAGTTCAAAGGAGAGAACCTGTGCCTTGTAGCCGGCAGCAAAGAAGAATGCGAAAACTTTTTGCCAGGCTACGCCGACCTGCTGTTAGCAGAAGGCCGGGCAAAAAAATGTATAGTTGGCTACGCCGATTTTCTGCAAGGCAAATACGAGGCAGAGCTAAAACTTATAGAAAAGAAACCATAAAAGACCACATATATGGATAATTTGATAGAACAGCTCAAACAACAAATTATTGACGAACTGAATTTAGAAGAAACCACACCCGCTGACATTGACCCAGCCGCTCCACTCTTCGGAGACAAAGGTCTCGGTCTTGACAGCATTGACGCTTTGGAATTAGTAATGCTTTTAGAAAAATACTATGGAATAAAGATTCCGGAACCAAAGCAAGCGAAAGAGGTTTTCACCTCTGTAAATTCTATAGCCGAATACATCAAAGCCAATAAAAAGTAAATGGCAACACACGTAACTGGCCTAGGCTTGGTCAGCTCGATGGGTTTGGACGTCCAAAATAACTGGTCTGCACTTCTCGCAAAGCGCAGCGGAATTGGCCCCCTAACCCGTTTACAAACCAGGCACAACGTTCCTGCAGGCGAAATAAAGGAGACCAACGCCGAACTGGCCGGTCTTTTGGGTTTAGACACCCGAAAGACTTACTCACGCACAGCCCTTTTAGGTATGATGGCTGCAAAAGAAGCCATAAACGACGCCGGGATAGACCCTTCTAGAATGAAGGTAGCACTGGTTTCGGGCACGTCGGTAGGCGGCATGGATCTGAGCGAGCAATACTTCACCGACCTACACGAAGGCCGGCGCACCCATTTGCGCTACCTCTTTGAACACGATTGTGGTGCAAGCACCTTCCGCATAGCCGAATACCTGGGGATAAGAGATTTCATAACCACTATCAGTACCGCCTGTTCTAGCAGTGCCAACGCTGTTATGATGGCCGACCGTCTGCTCCACAGCCAAGACTTCGACGCCGTAGTTGTGGGCGGGACCGACCCATTGTGCAAATTCACAATCAACGGCTTCACATCGCTGATGATTCTCGACCATGAACAATGCCGTCCGTTCGACGACAGCCGTAATGGTCTGAATTTAGGGGAAGGAGCCGGATTTCTTGTATTGCAACGCGAACCCGGCAAAAACCATTCTTATTGCAATCTGCTTGGTTATGCCAACGCCAACGATGCTTTCCACCAGACAGCCACTTCGGCAAACGGAGAAGGCCCCTACCTTGCGATGAAGGGGGCTATTGAAAAGGCTGGCTTGCAACCAGCCGACATCGACTATGTGAACGCCCACGGAACAGGAACCGGGAACAACGACCTAAGCGAAAGCACAGCCATGGGCCGCCTTTTCGGCAGCCAGTTGCCACCTTTTAGTTCCACAAAAGTGTACACCGGACACACGCTGGGAGCATGTGGAGGCATAGAAGCCGCTTTTTGCGCAATGATGTTGAAGAACGACACCATAATTCCCACTTTCAACTTCAAGACCCCTATGCACGAGCTTGCTGTCAGACCTGAAACAGAAGTCAAAACCAATGCAGGTATAAAGACCATAATGTCTAACTCGTTTGGTTTTGGGGGGAACGTCTCGTCGCTTATTTTTGGAATATAAAAATATGAAAAAAGTCTTCATAGCCCGCACCTCGTGCATCAGTCCACAAGAAAGTTTCCGTACAAACGGATTTTTCAGTTCATGGAAAGCAGCCCAAGCGGAAACAGACCAACTGCACGCCATAGAGCCCGACTACAAGGGCATTATAACCGATGCCGGTAAACGACGTCGAATGGCACACCTTATAAAAATGGGGGTAAGCACGTCGCTCGACTGTCTGACTCTGCCAGATGGCAACCTTCTGATACCAGACGCCATTATGTCGGCCACGGCAATGGGCGGTTTGGAGGACACTGAGAAATTCCTCCGCTGCATTATTGACAATGGCGAAGACTTGCTGAACCCGTCTAACTTCATCCAGTCTACAGGCAACACCTTCGGCGGTCAGACCGGACTTTTACTCGGACACCATGGCTACAATGTGACTTATGCCCATGGTGGCTACTCGATGGAATCGGCGCTTACCGACGCCATGTTACAATTAACTTCTGGCGACATCAAAGACGCACTAGTGACCGGAGCCGACGAAATTACCGCCACAGAGTATGAGGTAATGCGCAAAATGGGTTTCTGGAGGGGAGGTAGACAAATGGGCGAGGGTTCCAGTTCGTTTCTGCTCACAACAGAAAAGGAAGGCAGTGTGTGCGAACTGGCAGCAGTAAGTCTACTACACGAGACCACACCCAAACAAATTGCCAACAGCATAGAGGAGTTGGCAAACAGCAACCAACTAAAAGCTACCGACATAGACCTTGTGCTGACCGGATGCGACTGCGACAAAGCCGCAGAAAAGGAAATATCGGACCGTTTCCCTGTTACCGACTATAAACAGTGGTGCGGTCAATATGGTACGAAATCGGGGTTCGGACTATGGATAGGCACACAACTCTTAAGCAGAGGCATTGCGCCTAAGGGCAACCAATGGGAGCAAAAACAGCTGAAAAACATAGCAATATATAGCGAATACCGGCAAAACGACTACACGCTGATGTTGCTAAAAATGGCACAGATTAATTAAAGTGTTTATCTATGTTCTTACTCGTCACCTCGGCAATAATAGTATTCCTTTCCCTCTTGATTTACCTGTTCTACGCTTCGTATTATATAGGTTCGGGAGTGTACCTAAAGGCACAATGCAAGGTTCCGGTAAAGGAGAAGACTGTTTTCCTCAGCTTTGACGACGGCCCGAGTGCATACACAACCAGAGTGCTCGACGTACTGAAACGCCACAATGCGAAAGCCATTTTCTTTTTAATTGGAGAAAATGCGGAGAAAAATCCAGAGCTTGTGAAAGCGATTGTTGCAGAGGGACACGTGATAGGGAACCACAGTTTTTACCACAAAGGGACTTTTCCTCTGATGAGCAGTAAACAAATTGCAGAAGACATAAAGCACTGCAACCAGACACTAACTGACATTACAGGCAAGACGCCCAACTTATTCAGACCTCCTTTCGGAGTAACGAACCCACTAATAGCTTCGGGATTGAAAAAAACAGGCATTCCCTTTAAAACCATAGGATGGGATGTCAGGAGTTTCGACACAATGGGAGGCGACACCGACAAAATACTGAATCGGATAACTGACCAAATCGAGCCCGGCAGCATCGTGTTGCTGCACGACCGTATGGAATTCAGTGCAGAATTATTAGACAAACTGCTGACCCACCTTAAAACGGAAGGATGGAGAATAGGGATTCCGAAATTTCAAAGTACAACAAATAATTAACAAAAAATGAGAAAATATATAACATTAGCAACTGCGGCCATCCTCCTAACCGCATGCGGAGCCAACACTGCACCTGAAGGAGGTTCAAGCACACAAGCTGCCGATTTAACGATTAAAGACTCGGAAGGAGCAACAACACCGGCAGGCAGTGTGGTTTCTGACTCAGCTACGTCAAGAGGTGATATGGAGGCAACTACGCCTCAAAAAATAGAGGGGGCAGAAAGCTACATTAGAAAAATGAATAAAAACGGTGTTCCGTGCTTCATTGACGGGAAAGACAACTCGCTTCATATAGAACTGATGGAAAGCGTAAGTGGCGACTACAACGACCTGGCGAACTATACCCTCCGCGAAGCAATAAAAAGCGGAGTCAAAGGCATCAGCTGTTGCAAGGTGTACCTTGACCGGGAACTGGTGGGAGAAGCAAAGTTAGAAGAGGAATAGATTTTTCCACAAAAACATTCTGTTTCCTCAAATCATCAGACAGTAACAACACCTGTTTACAACAGCAAAAGAGAAAAGGGCCAAGCTTGAATCGGGCAAGGCCCTTATTTCTTTTTGAGGGCCAAGCCAGCCAACAATCACTTCTTACCAACCGCATACCTGTTGCCCGGCACACGGTGAACCAGCCCGCGCATTTCCATAGCAAACATGATGGAGGCCAGTTGAGAAGAAGAAACGCCAAGAAGCACCGACAATTCGGAAGACTCCATATCACCACCACGATGACGGATTTCAGAAACAACACGCAACTCTTGTTCCGACAAATCGGGAAGGTTCAGTTCGGGGAAAGTAGACGATTCATCGGTCCGTACCTTGTCATTGTCCCAACCGAGTTGGAAATCCAAATCATCGGCCGAAGCCACTAAAGCCGCCTTGTTGGTCTTGATAAGGTCGTTACAACCGGCAGAAAAGGTGTCGGCAGGCCGCCCCGGCACAGCAAAGACCTCACGCGAATAGCTGTTAGCGATGTCGGCAGTAGTCAGAGCGCCCCCATCGGCAGCACTCTCCACCACCAAAACAGCGTCGCACAGTCCGGCAATAATACGGTTTCTACTGACAAAGCAGCCCGGAACCAAAGCGTCGCCACGGAAGTGTTCGGTCAGCAATCCGCCCTGTGTCTTCATTAGTGAAGCCACTTTTTTGTGTTGCGCCGGATAAAGGCGGTCTAGTCCCGTAGCCATAACGCCAATAGTAGAGAGCCCCGACTCAAGCGCAGCCTTGTGTGCCGTCACGTCAATACCATAGGCCAAGCCACTCACCACCACCAAGTCGGGATGCCTTTTCGACAAATCGGAAACCAATTGCCGGGTAAAAGCCTTCCCCTGTTCCGTGGCGTGCCTGGTCCCCACCACAGCCAGCATTTTCGGAGCGCTCAACGAGCAGTTGCCCTTATACATAAACAAGACAGGAGCATCGGCACACTCACGAAGTCGGAAAGGATAATCCTTATCGCCAATGAACAAGACCTGCACTCCATTCGTCTGCAAGAAATGCCACTCTTTCTCGGAAAAATCCATATTTTCGGACGACAACAAATGGCTGGCAACCGTTTTCTCGAGGCCCAGATTCGCTAACGAGCCCACGGTTTCGGCAAACACAGCCTCGACCGACCCCAAACGAGCCAGCAACTCGCGCGCACGTACAGGTCCAAGCCCCTTGGCATGCGCCAAAGCCAAACGGAGAATCATTTTTTTATCGTCCATAACCGAAAATCCAAAAATTCAACGGAATAAAAGTATTAACTTTGCAGAAGCATATACAAATATAAATAAAGAAAACTGATGGATTCTACAAGACAAAGCAAAATAGACAGACTGGTACAGAAAGAATTAGGCAGTCTATTCCAGAAGATGACCAATACCCTAGGAGGCACCATCGTCAGTGTGACCAGTGTAAAAGTATCGAGCGACTTGAGCATAGCGCGCGTGCGCCTAAGCATATTCCCAACAAACAAAGTAGACGAGACTATGGCGCTCATAAAGAACAGCGCCAAAGGAATCCGTTACGAACTGGGGCTTCGGGTTAAGAACCAGTTGCGCATACTACCCGAACTCACCTTCTTCCACGACGACTCCATCGACTATATCGAGAACATAGACCGCCTGCTGAACGAAGACCAGCAGCGCATTAACGAGCAAGAGAAACTAATTGGGAAAAACAAAAGCGTAGAATAAGTCTGGCAGATGAAATTTCCGTTCTACATAGCACTCCGCTACCTGTTCTCTCCCAAGAAGCACAGCGCCATCAACATCATATCGCTGATTTGCGCTATAGGTATAGGCATAGGTGCGCTGGCCCTTGTTTGCGTGCTCTCGGTGTATAACGGATTCCAAGACCTGATAGGCGGGACCTTCAGCCAGTTCGACCCTGACCTCCGCATAAGCAGAGTTGAAGGGAAGTCTTTCGACATCAAGGACGACCAAATACTTAGAGTGAAGGCTCTGCCCTGCGTAGAACAAGCCGCCTGCGTTTTGGAAGAAAACGCAGTTGTAAAATGCGGGGACCGACAAACATGGCTCACCATAAAAGGAGTAAGCGACAACTATAAGCGACTGATAGACTTCGGCAATCTACTTAAAGACGGTCGTTTTGTACTCAGCAACGGCGACACTCCTTTCGGAATTTTGGGACTTACGCTGGCTGTCAAACTGAATGCCAGCCTATACGTTCCCAATCCACTGGAAGTGTATGCGCCGAAACACGCAGCAGCCATAGATCCTAGCAATCCGTCCAATGCCTTCAACCAAAAGAATATATTTCTGTCGGGCATATACAGTGTAGAACAAGAAGAGGTTGACGGGCGCTACCTGATTGTATCCTTAAAAGAGGCGCAACAACTGTTCGGATATAAAGAAAACGAAGGGACAGCCCTGGAACTGAAACTGAAACCAGGCGAAAATCAAAAAAGAACAAAACAGGCAATAGCCGAACTGCTGGGTCCAAAATACAAGATAGAGGACCGAAGGGAACAGCACCAAGACTTCTACCGAATGTTAAAGGTAGAGAAATGGATATCGTTTCTCATTCTCACGTTCATACTGTTAATTGCAGTCTTCAACGTCACGGGGTCGCTTTCGATGCTGATTATCGAGAAAAAAAACGACATAAACACCCTACGCAACCTAGGGGCAGATAAACGGACCATAAGCCGGATATTCTTACTAGAAGGTTGGTTGGTAACCGCAATTGGGGCTGCAATAGGAACGTTTGCAGGCGTATTGCTATGCGCAGCCCAACAACAATGGGGATTACTGCGACTTGGCAGTGAAGAAGACAATGGCATCTTCCTTACCGATGCCTACCCCGTAGTAGTACAGGCGACTGACATTTTTGCGGTATTGGCTACCGTCTTGTTTGCAGGTCTGCTGGTCGCATGGCTACCATCGCGCCACCTTGCATCAGGTAAATGAGGACAAATTCGGGAAAAACAAGAAACCAGAATACCTTCGCACGAAAAAAAGCCAGAGTATTGTTAATTAGAATCAATCTAAATAACAAAAATCGTAAAAAAGAGTGCGAAGAAGGGGATAAAGCCCTATATTTCTAACAAAGAAGCAACAACCATTGCAAGTTTTGCATAAGAATGTATAATTGAGTGCATATACCTATTTATCAACGACTTCAACGCACGCACAACAATATAAACAATTAATTCACAACAAGTTACAACAACTTACTGAAAAACAGAAAGATTTTAAAAATCGGGAAAAGCAAAAAAAAAGCCACTTTTTTTTCAACTGATTTTCTTCAAAATTTGCAATCGAAAGACGAAAGGTTAAATATGAGCGAAAAGATAAATAACGGCAATCAATGTGAAACACTTTGGGCAAAATGTCTGCAGAAATTTGCAGACAACTTACCCGAGGCCCAATTCACCACTTGGTTCAAGCCCATCAAGCCCCTTTTGTGGGAACAAAGTACCCACACCCTGAAATTAGGGGTTCCAAGCCCGTTCTTCCAAGAGTATTTGGAAGGACACTTCT
Source organism: Bacteroidales bacterium UBA4345 (assembly GCA_002396385.1). GTDB lineage: Bacteria > Bacteroidota > Bacteroidia > Bacteroidales > Paludibacteraceae > Physcocola. The sequence goes on along the minus strand of DGTD01000081.1, from coordinate 46,617 downwards.
TCGATTTGCTTAAAGCGACCCTGGTGCACGTATACGGCGAGGTCAATTTAAAATATGTGGCCAACCTCGACAAAGGTGTGTCGACAGAGAATGGCGGCCAACACATGAAGAAGGTACAGCCTGTACCGGTAGTAAATCCGGTCGACAACCAGGCAGCCAGAGAGACCAGCCTAAATCCACAGTTGAACCGCAACTATACGATGGACTGCTTTGTTGAAGGCAAGAGCAACAAGCTTGCAAAAAGCGCCGGTTTAGCAATTGCAAAAGCTCCAGGAGAAACACCGTTCAACCCGCTGTTCATTTACGGAGGCTCAGGTTTGGGCAAGACCCATTTGGCAAATGCGATAGGAAACACAATACTTGAAAAATATCCGAACAAGCGCATAATCTATGTAGACGCACTGCGTTTCCAGAACCAATACCAAGATGCGTGCCGCAACAACAGAACTGTAGACTTTATGCAATTCTACCAGAGCCTTGACGTGCTTATTGTTGACGACATACAGGAAATGGAAGGGAAAGAGAAAACGGTCAACACCTTTTTCCACATTTTCAACCACTTACATCAAACAGGCAAACAACTGATATTGGCAGCCGACCGTTCGCCAAAAGAAATCAAACAGATGGACGAGCGTATGCTCAGCCGCTTCTTGTGGGGTTTGTCTGCCGAAATCTCAAAACCAGACGAAGAAATGCGTAAGGCCATCTTGAAGCACAAGGTAGACCGTAACGCACTAGAAATCTCAGACGAGGTAATCGACTATATAGCCAGAAACACCAACGGCAACATCCGCGAACTGGAAGGCATTGTCAATTCACTTCTTGCCCGCGCCACACTGACCGACGCAAACATAGACCTTGCCCTTGCAGAAGAAGTGGTAGGGAAAAACGATGTCACTGCCGAAAAAACGGTAGATTTGAGCGAGATTAAGGAAGCCGTTTGTGAATATTACAACCTCGAGCTTAAAGACATTCAGACCAAGTCGCGCAAGCGCGAGGTCGCCCAAGCCCGACAGGTAGCCATGTACCTGGCCCGCAAATACACAAAGAAAAGCCTTTCGGTAATAGGCAGTGAAATCGGGAACCGCGACCATGCGACCGTCTTACACGCCTGCAAGACTGTTGAGAACCTGATTGAGACAGACAAGACCATCCGTCAGAGCCTCGACACAATAGAGAGCAAATTAAAGTAAGCAAGTGTGCGGCCTTAAAAGATTTGGGGCAGCTAGTAAAAAAAAGCCAATATAAAAAAGCAAGTCAGCAACGGACTTGCTTTTTTTATTTGCATAAAAGTGGCAATTATCCTATATTTACAGATGTTTTAAACATATTGGAAAATGATATTCAAATTTATATTGGTTTCGGACGAAGAAGACGAGTTCCGCCGCGAAATAGAGATAGAATCAGACAGCACTTTTTTGGAACTCCATAAGGCAATTTTGGAATCGGTAGGTTACACCGATGACCAAATCACCAGTTTCTTCATCTGCGATGACGATTGGGAACGCTACCAAGAAGTTTCACTTGTCGAGATGGACACTGCCAGCGACACAGACTGCTACACAATGGCCGATACCCACATCGACGAGTTCGTTGAAGACGAGGGGCAAAAACTCCAGTATGTTTTCGACACGCTTAACGACCGGGCCTTCTACATTGAGTTGAAAGAAGTTATTACCGGTAAAGATATTGCCAAGCCCGTCTGCACCAAGAAAAAGGGCAAGGCTCCCAAACAGATTGACGACTCGTTCCTTGCAGAAGACCTTCTGGCCGACATTAACGGGAAAGGTAAAAAAGGAGGTAAAGGAGGCAGCGTTGATGACGACATATACGGAGACTTTGGCGATGACAACGGCTACGACGACGAGGAATTGGGTGAACTGAGCGACGACATCAGTTTCGAAGATTCGTATGAAAGGTAAAACAAAGATACAATAATGTGGACCGGCACACGCCGGTGCCACGTTTTAAAGTTGTTGAAAAGCCTGATATGCCAGACTCCGCGAGGAGACAAGAAAAAACACAAGCCTAAACCCGATAAAAACACTCTTTTATTGAAATAAAGAGGAAAAAAACAACTAAAGTTTCTATTTTTGGCATGCAACTTAAAAAAGAATATACATCTATATGAGAAACACAAAAATAATAACCTATTTACTGTTAGCCGCGACAGCGGTATGGGGAACTTCTTGCTCGAAAGAAGAAGGTAAGGGTGGCGATGCCATAATCCATGGCTACGTTTACGAAGTAGTTAACGATGGCGACATCATATCAGACGGAATGGGCGGTTACAAATTCGACACCGACACTATCCCCGCAATGGGCAAAAACGTATACATTGTATACGGAGGCGGCATTGGTGCCAACGACGACAAAATGACGACCAATTCATTAGGCTACTACCGTTTCGAGAACTTGCGCAAAGGCAACTACAGCGTTTATGCTATAGGAGACTATGCCTCTTCGTTAAAAGAAGGAGTAGTCACCAATATGAACATTGGTTCGTCGGGCGCCTATATGAACGACCTCATACTACTAAGCGAAGGCAAAAATTCGACTTGTAGCGGTATTGTAGGCAGTGTAAAAGCACTTTACGACAATGAAGACGATTATGTAACCGGTGTCGGCATCCGCGTCTATATCAAAAACTCGAAAGGTGGCGAACAAAACGACACCCGAACCGACAACGAAGGCAATTTCCGATTTGCCAGACTGAAACCAAATTCAGTATACACAATTTGGGCAGAAACGGAAGTAAAAAAGAACTATGCCGTCACAGCCACAGGCTACGACTTCACGACAGGTCCGGCCGGCACAGTCGTAAATATGACAGCGACCCCTATCAAAGTCAGCATTTTCTAAGACAAAACAGTTGGGAAACACATATCATAAATTATAAAGAGTATGAATAAGAACCTGTTCATCGCGTTCGCGGCTCTGCTCAGCCTCAGCAGCAACGCATTTGCCGCAAAGTCAATTGACGGCAAACAGATTACCGAAATAAAGGAATGGATTGTCAATAACGGTAAGAAGACCATCGACGAAATCACAAAATACGACGATAAAGGTAACAAAACCGAGGTCATCAACTATAAAGACGGCGAATTGAAGGAGCGCACCACCTTCAAATACAATGCTAACGGCAAGTGTATTGAGGAAGAGCACTACGACAAATTCAACAAGTTGGAGAAAACCGTAAAAATCGAGTACAACGCCAGTGGCAAGAAGTCGTCGGAAAAGACGTACCTGCCAAACGGCAAATTTAAAGGCGAGCACACTTTTGAGTACATTACCAAGTAAAAAAAAGTGGCTATGAACGATACGACAGCCATTAACACTCACGATGCCCAATCCGTTGGAAAGGAAACGCCGTCTGCAAAAGCCGATATCGGTCCCATCATTAACGAAATCGACAAGATTTTAGGCGAGATGCCGCCCATTACGCTCGAGCAGATGAAGGTGATAAAACTGATGAACCGCATTGACAAGAAATACATTGTCAATGTGGAGCAGCTTCCCACCATTTTGCGCATGGCACAAAACGACTACTATGTGCAAGAGACCGATGGTCTGCGCCGTTTCCTCTACAAAAGTTGCTATTACGACACCCCCGATGACCAGATGTACACCATGCACTGCAACGGGAAACTTACACGCCAGAAAATACGCGTAAGAGAGTATGTGTCGTCGAACCTCACATTTCTTGAGATTAAGAGCAAGAGCAACAAAGGGAGGACGTCGAAGGTGCGCATAAAGGTACCCGACACCAACGTACTTGAGCAAGACGAAGCCTGCAACTACATAGACGAAAAGGCCCGGTACAGGCACAACGACATCCGCCCGCGTCTGAAAAACCAGTTCTTCCGCATAACGCTCGTCAACAAAGGAAAAACCGAAAGGCTGACTATTGACGTGAACATCGAGTTCGAGAACTGTCTTACAGGCGATCGTGATGGAAATAAAAAACTCTGCATTATAGAGTTAAAGCGCGACGGCAATGTACCATCTCCGTTCTTGAACTACTTCATGAAATTGCGCATAAAGGCAAAAGGTATCAGCAAATACTGTTATGGCATGATGCTGACTGACCCGAATTTGAAACGGAACCGCTTTATGCCCAAACTCCGCTACATCAGTAAAGTGACGACTGGTTCGTCGAACATTAGATAATGTAAATAAAAAAGTAATTATAAAATGAATCTACTAGGCATTCTATCGGGATTAGAGAACTACTCGTTCTTTGGTATTCCCCTTATCAACTCAGACAGTTTTTGCGAACTTATAGTCCGCTTTCTGTTCAACACCCTCATTTCCTTCATTATCGTAGGCTATTTCTACTATAAGAAATCGAAACGCCAGGATTACCTGTACACTTTTATGTTGATTTCAACAACGGTATTCCTGCTGATTTTCTTGCTAGGCCATGAAAAGTTGCAGATGGGATTGGCATTAGGCCTCTTTGCCATTTTCGGCATTGTGCGCTACCGTACAGAAACAGTGCCTATCCGTGAAATGACGTACTTGTTCATGATTATCGGCATATCGGTTATTAACGGTTTGGCAACAAGTGTCAGTCACATCGAACTGGTTGTCACTAACATCGTATTCGTCATCATGTGTTTCATTATGGAAGGGCGCATGGTGATGCAGACACCGAACTGCAAATTCATCGTTTATGAAAAAATCAACCTCATTACACCCGAGCATCACGAAGAAATGATGGCAGATTTGAAAGCGCGTACCGGACTCGACATTGTTAAATTCGAGATTGGCTATATCAACTTTCTGAAGGACACCTGCTTCGTAAAGGTATACTACAACACAAAGAACGATGAGATCAACACCATTGACATGATTACCAAAACCAAGCAGTTTAATGGATAAACTTAAGCGACACATACTCTTACCTTTTCTGGTAGCCTTTGGCTTGCTTGTGCCCGCTACCCTATCGGCCGACGAGCAAGACTTTGCGACCGACTATGGTGTGGCAGCAAAAGTGGGAATCACCAAACGCTTCGACGCCGAGTTTGGCGGTGGCGCACGACTCCGCAACAACAGTTCCGAGCTCGACCGGATAAGCGCAGAAGGAGGTTTCGGGTATGCCGTCATTAAGAAATGGCTTGATTTTGAAGCTGGTTACTGTTTCTTCGCCGATTGGAACGGAGGGAGCAAACAGTATTATACCTACCGGCACCGCTACAGCCTGGGGTTCGACCTGAAGCATAAAGTTTATTCGCGGTTGGAAATGGACTTGCGAGTTAAATGGCAGTCGACCTACCAGTCGACCAAATACAAGACTTACGCGCAAAACCCCAAAGACTTGCTCCGCATAAAGGCTGGGGCCGAGCAAAAGATAAAAGGCATCTACCTTTTTCCCTATGTTTCTGCCGAAGCGTTCGTCACCACCAACAGTATTAACGGAAACGATTTGGTCGATATGCGCTACCGCGTAGGAGCAAAATACCAGTTGAACAGGCATAACGCCTTTGACCTTGGGTTTCAGATCGACGACGAGATGAACGTTGGCAACCCCGAGGACCGCTTTATGCTCTGCATCGGTTATAAATACAAATTCTAAGTCCGTACAACAATCAACAAGAAAGGCGACCCATTGTCAGGCCGCCTTTCTTGTTTGTCTTTGAACCTATCTGTTAAAGGGAATGAGGCCCATCAAGCCCCTTTCCTTTTCTTTTTTACGACTATTTCTTCATCTGCCCACTCATATTAAACATTTTACCATTCTTCACTACAACCAATCGCCCATCGATGAAATACTTACCATTTTTCAAAATTTGACTATCAACTGCAGACTCAACCACAGGGATACCCGTGCTTAGGGAGAACACACGGTCAGCGTTTCCGCTGTTCTCTGTCAGAAACCACCGCTGGGGAAGAAGAACGACATCGCTATCTGCATTCGCACCACTATCCAAAGGCACCAACTGACCAGAGGAAAGAGAAAAGCTGTTGTTCTGAGATAGAGACTCTTTAGTCAGACCCTCGTATGTTCCCTGCAGGACGACATCAGAAGAAAAGGATTGCGAGTCCTCTACCGGCATTACAGTTGCCCGATCTGAAGTCTTAACACTTGTCGTAACGGTAAAGAGTCCCGCAGAATTCTTGCTTTTCAATCTGATTAATGCCGGAGTATTCATTTTCAATGTATCTCCTCCCTTCAACGAGGTAAAATTCAGGCTGTCGCCCTTTGCAGAAAGAAACCTGGCCACTTCAAAGTTATCGTTCCAGTCGTCATACTGCATATCGAAAGGGACGAACAGAGGTTGCCATTCGTAATTGTCGAAGTAGCGGGTATACAGCACATCAGGATATGCCGACTCCTCCAACTGGAACAGTGTTGTACCGTCATATATTTCGTATTTGTCAACATCGCTGTTCATCATACTGATAAGGGAAGCAACAGTGGAGCCATAGTTTGATGTAGCCCATGTAGTCAGTTCTTCTTTCGAAACCGTCTGTAAGTCAAGTTCATCCACCTTACACTGGACCATAGAAGATGTAGAACTGGCCAATTGGCCGTTCTTAGTGTCGAAAACGAGCGTACGCAACCAGTTGGGATAGGTAGACAGGCCACCAGTAGTCAGTTCAGTCAGAGTGAAATCATCGCCCGACGAATTCTTCACAGTCTTGTTCTGGGTGTGGTGGATGTGGAAATGCCCAGTCAGAACATATTGTATTTGGGCATCAGCAAAAGCCTTCTGCAAATCAGATTGTGAAACAGCCTCTTCGTCATCTCCATCGACAGGATTTTTTGTAAACTTCTTATTCAGCAAAGAAGACTGCGCCAGAAGCGACTGTCCGGGCACATGTTCAAGCAGTTGGTGATGAACCATACACACAACCATTTTCCCTTTCTTTCTGAGAGATAACGCCTGGGCCGTCATCCAATCGAGAGTCGATTTACGGATGCATCCGTCGCTATAGAACTCAGAAGTCGAGTCATATATATTACCGTCTAGACCGATAATGGCCAAATCAGTACCTTTCAGGCTACCAGCCCAAGACAATGATTTTTTATCGCGGCTGACATTCTCAAGGTCGCTGTCAGTTCCCAAACCGAAGGCGCCATATAGTGTTTTAAACTGTTTAACAGTCACATTCTCACCTTCTGGATCTTCCGAAAACGGGTTCAAGATATCATGGTTACCAGGAATAACAAGAACAGGAATTCCTTTTTTCTCAATCATAGACAGAGCTGCTGCCACTTGTTTATGTCCACTGGCCTCGCCATTGAAGGTCATATCGCCACACACCAACAAAGCCTGTGGTTTTGCCTGGGCAACGATTTCAAGAGCCTTTGTAAAAATAGCAGGACTTGTCTTGTCTAATTTACCACCCTTGTTAAAGTTTAGCGCTTCAGCATTAGTTTCGACTAGCATATGCGGATCACTAACAACCATCACACGGGTATTTCCACCGTCTTGGGTTTTTGCATTTGAGTTCACGAAACACACCATGAACGCACCCAAAAGGAGTATTCTTTTCATAATAGTTTTTTGAAATTCACCACAAAATTACTTTTTTATTTAATTCCAGCCACATTCTGTATGCCAGACTTCCAGCCTAGCGCCACTACTCCTTTCCAGTTTCTTAACATAATTTACGAAACAGGCAACCGCTTGAAAATCTGGTGTCCCAACTTACAGCGCAAGCATTCCTTTTTCAGGCAGTAACTCTTCATCTGCTCCAATAAAGCCTGCGTATCGTAGGCATTATGCGACACCACACCATAATTTTTCCATGTATCAATAATAGCGTTACTCTCGGCAGGAATACCCTCCAACAAATCGAAAACACGTTCGGTCAGTTTTTCATCGCCAATATGTTTACCATAGGCGAACAACATAGGCACGACACAGTTAATCAGAATATTGTTGCGCATAGCCTCACCGATATTTTTTTCCGATTTCTTGCTCCATACAGCAAGTTGGTAGTGGTTATTCCAGTATTCAGAAGTTCCAGAGGCAAACAGGTTATACATCTCTTTAGGATCTGAAGTGTCGACGACCTTACGGAACAGATGCTCACTCTTGTGAGTCAGCATCGCAAATTCTGCAAGTCTGATATAGGGAGAACTAGCCGGACGTATGCGCCCCATTCTCCACAAAGAAGGGTCTATAGGGGAAAGAGAGTATTTCTGTCGCAGAAAATGATATTCGGCACGCAGCTGGTCGGTATACGAGTCGGAACATTCCACTCTATCGAGCAGGCCGGCCTGACCAATAAACAGTGCCTCTAGCTGCAACAGGTTGTCTTTCTGTTTAGCCAAAATATGTTGGGGTAGCGACTTTGCCAACAGCACGAATGGCGTTTCATTCACTTTCATACCAAAACTTTTGGCCAAAACCTGGTAAAAAGTCTCCTCCCAGTCGTTACAATTGTTTTCCAATATTTGCCGGATAGCCACCACCTTGTGTTCCAGGCGTTCGCACAGTAACCCGTTCATCATAAACTGCAGACGCGTTTTAAGGTGCTCGTCCCAATAATGTCCACAAGGAATAGGTTGGTGTGACTGACACAGCTGTTCAGCCAAATTTATGTAGCGCGGTTCAATTGGCAGCTGTATTTGAGGCAGGCAGTCCCCCTTCTGGTTTTTCACCTCGGCATCGCTATTTGCGACAACATGCAAAATAACCGAGTTGTACGCAACATCGTTTTGATGCTGGTGGCGGTTCCAGTCGGAAGCCCGCACATGAATCTCCACATTACCCGCCCAAAGAGTTCCGGCAATACGCACCTTGGCATTAAAAAAATCGGGACCAGCCCCATAATTAGGCAACCCCACATCGATTACCTCAACTGGATCACCCTTAACAGTGGTTAAACTGGCATCGCCCCACATACGGTATCGCCAAATATATGAAACAAGATCTTCTCTCATAGGTTTTGCGTTTAGTCTATAACAAATATAGATTTAAAAAATGTATTTTTGTAGAAAAGAAAGAAAATTGTGACTGAAGTTTCTGGTTTGAAACCCGAAACAAGTACAAAACAAAAAGCGAAAATGGGAAAACTAAAGATAGCATTCATAATAAATCCGCACTCAGGGACAGCCGAAAAAAAAGAACTGCCAACATTAATCGACCAACGCATCGACAAAAACAAATTCGACGTTACCACCGTCTTCACCGAATATGCCGGGCATGGTAAAGAATTGGCAGCCAAATTTGCAGCAGAAGGCTACGACGCCGTAGTGGCCTGTGGTGGAGACGGCACCATCAACGAAATTGCCTCCTCGCTCACAGGAACGGGAACTGTTTTCGGCATAGTTCCCTTCGGGTCAGGCAACGGGCTAGCCCGCCACCTGCACATTCCCCTTGAGCCGGCAGACGCACTCTGCACCATCAACACCTACAGACTACAGCCTTTAGACTATGGTGTGGTTAACGACCATAAATTTTTCTGTACATGTGGCGCTGGATTCGACGCACAAATAGCCTGGGAGTTTGCCCAACAGCCAACACGCGGATTGCTCACCTATTTAAAACTGATTCTCAAAGGTTTTTGGAGATACCAACCAGAAACCTACATTATAGAGGCCGACGGCAAGATTATTGAGCGGAATGCTTTTGTGGTTACTTTTGCCAATGCAAGCCAGTACGGCAACGAGGGATATATTGCCCCTCTGGCAGAAACCAATGACGGTTGGCTAGACGTCAGTATCATTAAGCCATTTAAATGGTACAATGTACCCAAACTGACCTACCAACTGCTGACCAGGAAATTGTATAAAAACAATTTGTTAGAAGAGTTCAAGGCCAAAAGCGCAACCCTCAGACGCAAACAGAAAGGTCCGTTCCATTTTGACGGAGACCCAGTCGAATTCGGCGATACCATAAATGTGAAAATCGTGGCAAATGCCTTGAAGGTGATTGCCGGAGAATAAAAAAAGCGGCTTGCAAAGCCGCTTTTTTTATCGGAACGCCGCCTTTATACCGCACTTTACGATATAAGGATAGGTTGTCAGCGCCATAGAAGGCGAAATGCGGGCAATACGCCAATAACGAGAATTGAGCCCACAGAATGAATAGAATTTCTGGCCCCAAAAAGACGTTCCCTTATAATAACGACCCACATTTTTTTCGAAATCGCCATCGTCGACGACCAGCCGTGCAAGTCTTTCCGATTTCTTTTCGGAGATTCCCCTATAAAACGGGAACTCAGATTGCGGGAGTCCCAAATAACGGACAAAGACGGAACCGAACAACTGCCAACCCTCCATCAGCCGGAATTCGGCCAAGTCTTCTTTCAGTTGCCGCAGATCGATTCTTCCAGCGAATTGGTGTAATAGCACCGCAACATCACAAAACTGGCGCAAACTTATACCCCTCAGTTTAAAATGCCGGTACAGATGGTAGAAAACATATACCGCATTGAACTGAACTGGCGGGACAGCTATTTTCTGCCCCGCAATCACCACATAGTCGGGTTGGGAAAAATACTTGTTGACCAAATCCGCGTAGACAAGCGCATTTTGTGGCGGAATAGGAGCCTCGGCAATTCGGTGTATCTCCAAATCGGTCTTTCCCCAAAATATAACCCGATGTTTCTCACTCTCCCCTTTCAAGACAGCATTATCCAAATTTTCCAGCAAGAACCGGCAAGCCGCATCATAATCAGTTTCCCCGACGTAGATGTCAACATCTCCACACTTGCGCAACAGGTTTTTGGGGTAAAAAGCCGCATTTCCCTGGCCCTTCATAAGAACCGGATGAAAACCTTTCCCGACTAAAAGGTGGAAGACTTTCGCTATATCGGCATTCAGTCGCATATGCTCAGCCATATTTCGGCCCATTAGCCGCGTCAATTCACCGCGAATGCCAAGTGGCACACAGCAATCGTCCGGTAACGACAAAACCGCTTCGGCCACCAATGTTTGCAACGTATGCGATTTTACCAGAGCATAGAGCAGGTTCCAATCCACATTCCGCCATTCGTCAACTTTCAAGGGTTCTTGAAAAAGGGCGTTACGCAATAAAGCGAACAAAAGAAAGGTTTCCGTTTTCATGCTTTAACGACAAAAGCGGCTACCAAGCCGCCTTTATTTATACAAAACCATTCCATACGCTATAGGAGGCTGAACTTTCTCATCACACTCTCCATCGTATCGTCCATATCGTAATACTTATATTCAGCCAACCGGCCACCAAATATCACATTTTTCTCAGCATCGGCCAACGCCTTGTACTTCGCATACAGCTCCGCATTCCGTACATCGTTAACCGGATAATAGCTTTCCATACCCGGTTTCCACTCAGTGCTAAACTCCCTACTGATTACGGTTTTACGGCAATCGTATACCTGCTGTCCGAACATAGCGAAATGCTTATGCTCAATGATACGGGTATAAGGGACCTCGCGCTCGGTGTAGTTCACAACAGCATTACCCTGATAGTTGGGAACATCGAGGACCTCCGTCTCAAAACGTACGGTTCGGTACTGTAACGGGCCAAATTGGAAGTTGTAGTATTCGTCGATTTTGCCAGTAAAGACGATTTTTTCCGCCAGTTTGGCCAACTCTTCCCGATGTTCGAGAAAATCTACTCCTGTGCGAGTTTCTGTTCCACTTAGCAAACCATCTATCAGTTTATTATATCCGCCGATTGGAACACCTTGATAGTCATCGTTAAAATAATTATTGTCGAATACCAAACGGACAGGCAGGCGCTTGATGATGAAGGCAGGCAACTCGGTGCAGCTTCTACCCCACTGCTTTTCGGTGTAGCCCTTAATGAGTTTCTCGTACACGTCACGCCCAATCAGCAACTGAGCTTGTTCCTCGAGGTTCGCAGGTTCGGTCCTACCCTCAGCCTTCATTCTGGCAACAGCCTCAGCCTTCTGCTCGTCAATCTTCGCCTGAGCCTCAGCCGGAGTCTTCACCCCCCACATTTTGTTGAAGGTGTTCATATTGAACGGTAGGTTATAGAGTTCACCCTTATAATTAGCCACAGGGCTATTGGTGTAACGGTTGAATTCAACAACCTCGTTAGCCAACTTCCAAACCTCCTTGTTTGAAGTGTGGAAAATGTGTGCACCATACTTGTGCACATCTATGCCTGCTATGTTTTCACAATAAAGGTTACCGCCCAACTGCGGACGTTTATCTATAACCAGGCACTTCTTGCCCTGTTTTTTAGCCAAGTAGGCGAAAGTGGCCCCGTAAAGCCCGGAGCCGACAACGAGGTAATCGTAATGTTTAGGCATAAAGAGAACCAACAAAAAAAGAACAGAGTAGTAATCTCTGTTCTTTACATTAAATATCTTATTTCAAAAATTGATTTTTATTATCTTGGAACCAATCTTTTAGAGACTCATCAAAAGAATACTTCAACTGATAACCCGAATCAGCCATTTTCTTACCACAGATATTGGTAGAAATCTGAAGTTTCCTAACGCGTGCAGGACAAATTCCCATAGGACTGCCCAAACATTTTGCAAGAGCGGCAGCAGGCATAATCAAGCTATTAGGAATGTATGGAACAAACTGCTTAAGTCCTGTCTGCTCTTTCATAGCATTTACAATCTGCTCAATAGTAAACGCAGGTTCGAAAGTACAATTGTAGATTTCGTTATGTGGAGTTGGTTTATCTACATTCCACAAAATAAACCTTACTAATTCCTTTACATATACACACGCCTTAATCGTGTCTCTACGACCGGGATAAGCAAAAGTATGTTTTCTTATACCCCAATACAAACGTGTAAAGTTTCCATTCTCACCTTTACCATAAACAACGCCAGGTCGGACTATTGTCAGTTGTCTATTCACAGCATCTTTAGCATGCCACATTTGGTGTATTTTTTCAGCCACCAATTTTGAAATACCGTAAGGAGTATTAGGAGTAGGAAGAGTATTTTCTGTTTTCAATTCTTCTGCAGCTCCGTAAGGTGCTATAGAACTGGTGAACACCATCTTCTTAATGCCATATTTTTCAGCAAAAGCTGTAACATTTTCAGCCCCACGAATATTTGTTTCAAAATATGACAAATCGGGGTGTCCTGGCGTACGATGAACAGCAGCGAAATTGAAAATCACATCATCAGGAGAAGGAGTAAAAGGGAGATTCTCAATAGGTTTACGAACATCGCAATAAACAAAAGTCGCCTTACGAGTTTCACCATCAACCACAGGAGATTTCCACTGCTTAATAGTGGTGTATTCCTGTAACTGCTGTTCACTCATTCCTTCTAATTTAGAAGGATCAACAATATCTAAACTCCATATCTTAGCATCAGGATGAGTTTCAGACAACAGATTTGCCAAATGTGTACCAATAAACCCAGAACCCCCAGTAATGATATAATTCATAAAAATTCCTGTTTTACTTAAAACACACTACAAACAAAACACATTCATTCACAATGAGTTTTACTTAATCGGCAAACCGTAAGACTATCTCTTTTTATCAATAAGCGAATTGAAAAGAGCAAGAGTCTCCTTAGTCATACGATCTGCAGAAAAATCAGCCTTTACTCTTTGAACGGCTTTACAAGACATTATATTATAAGCTTCCTTATTATTTAATAGGAATGTTACCTTTTCTGCAGCATCAACATAGTCTCCGACTCCTACAAGAAGTCCGTTCTCCCCATCCGTAACCAGTTCTGGGATAGCATCAACATTCGTTACAACCGACGGAATACCTGCTGCCATATATTCGGCAATAGCCAAACCAAAGCCTTCCCAACGAGAAAGTAACACTCCCACATCGAAAAGAGCCAAATAATCGTACTTATTTTCTACCCATCCGGTCAAGTGAAAGCAACCTTTTAACCCGAGAGACTTAATTAGCTCTTCGACAGCCTCCTGTTCTTTACCATTACCAATAATAAAGAAATGGGTATTCGGCATTTTAGAATGTATTTCAGCAGCCATTCTGACAAAATCGTCAGGAGCTTTTTGCTTCGACATTCGACCAATCATTCCAACAACAAAATCATCTTCAGGTATACCGAAATCGGTCTTTTTGAAACGAGGATTCTTTTTTGCCGACTCAACCCGTTCGATTTCAATACCATTGTAGATAACGACATCTTTGCGATTAGTTCCAACGAATTTCGCTAAAGCAGACTGTTTCTCGTATTTTGAGATACAGATAATTTTATCGCAAAAAAATGCCAAAACACTTTCAATAATGATATAGACAAGCCTATATAAAAAGGATGTCTTCATATTGAAAGCCCAGCCATGTGCATTATAGACGACATTAAGACCTAAACCCATAGCAGCTATTCTACCAAGAGCACCAGCCTTACTACTATTGCAGTAAACAATATCTGGATTTTCTCTTTTAAGGATTGCTCTAATCTCTTTAATCGCCTTAAAGTCTTTTGAAAGATTAATTTCACGACACATGTCTACTTTCTCAATAGCCATGTTCGATCCAGAGAACCATTCTTCTTTATAACCACCAGAGCAGATAAGTAAGTTTGAAAAACGGGATTGGTCCATTTCACCCACAAAAAGAGACAAATACGCAGGAACGCCACCTGCCCCAGCTTGGGATATATGAATAATCTTTTTCATTTCACCTAAAACACAATCAGCCACAAATACAATAATTAAGAACTATATAATAATATTACTGAGGCATATTATCTTGATACTTTTTCGAAAGGCGGATGGCCTTCCGAACTAAAGAGGCCGTTATTACCAAAAAAGACCCACCATAATATGCCAAATTGTAAAAAATCACCAAATCAAGCGCATGGAAGATTGTCCCCAACAATATCAACAAAGGCAAGATACCACCAATGCCGAAATCAGACTCCAGCCTGACCCTCCAATTATTCACCTCGTTATTATCCAAACGGACATCGTGTTCCACCTCTAAAACCTTTTGGTCGGCCAAATCTCGTTCGGTCGACTTGTATTTTTGATAAATCAACCTCATCATCGTATCGGAGATAGAAGCCGCCCCGCCAAGCAGGATAATCAACGCATTGCCTGGTTGAATTACAGAACCTCCCTCATAATAGACAGCATAACCCATAGCCAAAGAGATAGTGCCTACCAACATATAACTGCTCATACTATCAGCAAAAGTACCGAACGGTTGTTTCTTCACGCAACGAGCCAAATTTCCATCAACACAATCTAAGACCAGCCAAACATTGCATAAAACCGCCCCAACAATGTGTAATAAATGGTTTTGCGGAAGGAACAAAATAAAGGCAAAGACAGCAACAACAGCAGAAAAATAAGAAACTGTATTTGCAGATATACCCGTCTTTGCACATAAACTTGCAAAAAAGAAAGAAACAGGCCTGTAAAAGATTCGAGTTGTAAAAGGATCTTTCATCCGTTTCCATTTAGGAAGAGATTTGTAGAAATAAAGTGTTGAATATTTATCTTTCATATTATTTTGTTTTTTTGTCACAGTATATATTCCAAAAATAGATCATTTTTCCACATAAGGGGTATTCGTAATCACGAAACATCCACTTTCAACAAATTGCCTTATTGTTTTTTCATTGTCAATCGTCCAAACAATGGGCAACCTACTTAACGCCAATAAAGAGTCCTTGGTACCCCATTTGTATTTGGAAGGTTGCAGACACAAACCACCTAAACCTTTCAACGCGCATTGTTCAGCTGATATATAATCCATAGAAAAACACTGTTCTGAAATTCCTTTTTTTGCGAAGAAGAGACAAGTTGACAAAGACCCAATAATCATCACCTTATCTTTCACATCACACAGTTCTATCAGATTCCACAGATCATCCAACTTACAAGACTTTACATGCAGACATATCCTAACCTTGGCATTTTGAGAGACAAAATTTTCGAAAACATCCTTCAATTTAGGTAATTTCTCACCATTTTCCAGCTTATGCCGCTCTAAATCCTTATAGTTAGATTCCGATATCACACGTTTAAAGAAATTTTTATCGTGGCATACGACTAAGATCCCATCCTTGGTTTGTCGCACATCTAACTCAAATGCATATAATCCTTTATCGTAAGACTTCTTAAATGCTTCAATCGAATTTTTAGGACAATCGCCATACAACCAGTATCCCTGATGAGCTATCAATTTACTCATCACCACAGGATCAGGGTCTCCCTGTAAGTCACGGTCACATCCCAGAACTAGGAGTACAAGTAATACCCCCAAAAAACGTATAAACAGTATTTCTAGCGAGCCAACAATACGCATACCTATTTACAACGTCACGCCACAAAAATCCAGAATACGTTTGCAATAGCCACCTTCACGATACTGGTTTACCAACTTATTAACCGTTCTCCGCTCTTCAGCATAAGAATCAGCACCATCGGACACGTTCTTAAAGAATTTCAACAAATCGTCATAAGTTGCCATTTTCGAACCTGGCATATAAACATCAGGGTCAAGCGAAAAACCACGATTAGCCTTATACTCTTCCATATCATCAATAGTAAAACCTATTGGTCTATCGATCAACATATAGTCAAAATAAATGGACGAATAATCGGTTATCAGAGCATCTGTTTGAGAAGCTAAATAATATAAATCCATTTTTTTTGCCATAAACTCGGAATGACTCAAAAGTATGAAATGGTCCAAATCAACAAGGTTATAATTGGAAAGGTCTTGGGCGGGATGCAATTTAACAATCACCTTAACCCCTAAATTCCGCAAATACTCGTTCACATCTTTGAACTTATCAGCAGAAAGAATAGGAATAATACGATCCTTCATGTCAACGTCACTATACCCACGCGTAGCCGACTTTCGGAAAGTAGGTGCCCAGAGTATCAGTTTATTGTATTCTCCAAAATCATATTTCTTTTCCTTGCAGAACAGATAATCACAACGCGGATATCCACCAACATAAATACGTTCCTCCGGCACGGATAGCCATTTCGAAAAAACAGGTTTGAGATGTTCGGAAGGAGACAACAGCCAAGTGTAGTATTGGTGTTGGAATGTATGGGTCTTTTTCAATCCCTCGTCCGCATTCTTCAGAGGAACACCATGCCACATCTGCATAACTACCTGGTCTTTCGCAGGGAAAAACGGGATTCGGCCAACGGAATAGAACACCTTGCCAGAACTGAAAAATTCGAAAGTCGCTTTATTACAACTAATAAAACGGACATTTTCGACTTTATTCTCCACGTATTTTCCATAATCGCGACAGGCGACTACCATCTCATACTTTTTATTGAAACCATGTTCCAACATATAGTCGAGTAAGACTTTATTACTTTCTCGAAGATCGGAATTTATATAAAAAAGTACTTTTTGCTGGTCATGTTTCTTCCTGGCATTAAATTTTGAAATGGCAGGAAGAATTGTATTCTCCAAAAGAAGCTTTAGTTTGAGATTCTTCATCTTCAAAAACTATTTAAAACTATAACCACCACTAACCTCAATGATGCTGCCATTAACAAACGCATTGTTAAGACAGAACTTAACAGCATCGGCAATTTCTTCAACTGTGGCAAAGCGCTTAATAGCAGTTTTATTATATATATTGTTTCTTATTTCTTGAGGTTTCGTCTTTTGCCATTCAGTTTCAACAAATCCAGGAGCAATAGCGTTAACAGTTGTCCCTGTATTTTCAAAAAACTTAACCAAATTTTTTGCTAAAGCATGAACAGCAGACTTAGTGACACCATAAGCCAATGAAGTGCCATGCGGATGAACGCCCATAAGAGAGCCTATAAAGATAATACGGGAATTAGCAGGTATTACACTGAACAAATCGCGAATAAGGAACACATTGCTGTTTACATTCACATCCATTACATTAGTCCACTCCTCATCTGTCATTTCTTGCAAATCTTTACGAAGAGTAGTGCCAGCGTTGCACACCAAGCAGTCGAGATGACCGTATTCCTTCAACCGAGAAACCAAAAACTGCATATCGGCTTTATCAGCCTGACTAGCCTTTACGATTTCGAAATTATTAGAAAACTGTTTCAAAGCATCACTTGCAAACTCAGCAGAAGAAGCGTCTTTTGAATAAGTAATTGTCACAAAGAAGCCCTCTTGCAAAAGCATTTTTGCAACGGCAAATCCAATACCTTTAGTGGCACCAGTAACTAAAGCGTGTTTCATAATTCGAAAAAGTTTTTTCTTTCTGAAAATTGCTGCATAATAGAAGCCATGCAGACACTTTCACGACGGCGTAACCTTGCCGTTGAAAGTCTGTTGTTTATTATACAAGAAATAAATTCTTGAATTTCATAACGCAAGCCAGCTCCATCCCATTTGTAGAAGAACTTTTTATTTTCGTTTTGATCTTCATAACAAAGTTCAAAGAAGTCTGTTTTCCACCAAGGCGATGGCACCAAAGCATAACCTTTAGTACCAGAAACGACCAAGTTGCCTTCGGTTTTCACCCCCAAGCCAACCTTAAAAGAGCAAACAGCCTTGTCGTATCGGAACACCCCTTTAGTGTATACATCGATACCATTCTCAATACGAGAATATAGATTGAGATTTTTATAATCGACACCTAATAATTTTAAAATAGGCAACAATGGATAAGAACCTAATTCGAACAAAGACCCTCCTGCTTGTTCGGGATCAAATTCGCGAAGCGTTTTATCCCCCCAAACTTTAGAGAGAGAAGCCTCTATATCGACAACTTCACCAATGACTCCACTTTTTATCATTGCCACTAAATGGTTGAATGCAGGGCAATGAGCAGTCTTGTTAGCCTCCATTAGTATAAGAGACTTTTGTTCTGCAAGTTCAAACAAGTCTTTTGCCTCGTTCTCGTTTAAAACCATTGGTGTTTCACAGAGAACATGTTTGCCTGCCAACAGTGCAGCCTTCGCCAACCCATAATGCGACAAATGCGGAGTAGCCACATAAACAGCATCAACATCGCTTAAAAGAGCGTCGAAAGAATCGTATGCCTTAGGGACACAGTTATTGGCAACAAAATTAGCAGCTATACTTTCTGAGACATCGAATACACCTGCAATTGACACACCACTCACACATTGCGACTCCGCAACAAAACGAGGTGCTATGCGACCACAACCAACAACACCAACGCGAACAGTTGCTTGACTTTCTTCCCTTAACATAGTAGAAGAAATGCCCTCGGTACGTGGCAAATAAACAACCTGACAAAATTCGTTCAAATAATCGAATTTTCCTTGCCAATCAGAACCGATTGCAAAAATATCAACGCCATATTTTTGGACATCGTCAATTTTCTGCCCAACATAATCTTCTATTATAATTTTGTCGGCGAGACCTGTAGCCTTAACAGATTCCACTCTTTCGAGAACATTATTACGAACATTCAGTTTGCCTCTTTCACGATCGAAATTATCGTTTGTAACACCCACAATTAAGTAATCTCCTAAAGCTTTCGCCCTTTTCAGAAGATTAATATGTCCCTGATGCAACAAATCGTATGTGCCATATGTTATAACAGTCTTCATCAGTCTAATTTTATATTAATTTTATAAGTATTACGACTATTGGTAGAAAACATTAAATTCCCATCATAGATAAAACACCCCTCAGGTTCTTCATTCAATCCCAGTTCTTCCAAATCTACAGACTTGAGCAACTTTTTTTTCTGTAAATCAACAATTCTTAGCAATACTTCCGATTTACCCGGCACCCCCTGAAGAATATATAACTTACCGTTATGAGTACATCCACCTTGTGCATTAAACGCAATAAACCTGGCATTGAAGGAAGTTTTGATATCATTTTCTGATAAGAAAACAACACTATCCCCTACTTCCGGTATTTGAAATTCTGAAATTTTACAAGCCCCATGATTCTTTGCCTTTCTCCTATTATTTCTAGAATAAGTATACATTTTGTCTCCATCTTCTGAAATAATAGTCCACGGACTACCTAGTGAATTTTTGTCACTCGCTACAGGATAAAAAATTGTTTGAACCAAAGAAACAGAAATTGAATCAAACTCATCTTTATTTTTCACATGATAAGGTATAATTCTGAAAACTTGAAGAACACCCCTATTTTCAAAGTTCTCGCGATGAGAAACATATAATAGAGGAAAAAAATCATCATTAGCATATTTTTTTTTCCCAAAAGAACAATTGTTGGAATGATAGACAAAATTTCCCTTTTTGGGATCTTTATAAGGTTTGTGTTGAATAACGCAAGCACTTTTTTTCGTTTTTAGGTTATACAGTTGTAACTTGGCTACAGAGTCTGTAACTACAACCAAATAATCACCGTAAGAAGAAGCGCTTTGGTGTCTTATGACTTTCTTTGAGTAAAGATCAATACGAACAGCATCGCGTCCAAAAACCAAAGAACACGAAAAAAAGACGCCAATAAAAGCTATAATTAAGAAGAGAATTTTTTTCATACCACTACTTTTCTGCCTTATAATTTCTATAAGGTAAAGATACATTCAAGTATTGAACATGCTTGTTTACCTGCTTTTCAGGAGGAGGCAATTGCATATAATCGCCAAACACATGACGGAGGTATTCATCATACCTCTTAAAAACAAAGAATTCATCGCCCTCGAAATTAACAAGTTCAT
Organism: Bacteroidales bacterium UBA4345; assembly: GCA_002396385.1. Taxonomy (GTDB): domain Bacteria; phylum Bacteroidota; class Bacteroidia; order Bacteroidales; family Paludibacteraceae; genus Physcocola. Next base: position 26,112 of record DGTD01000081.1, on the reverse strand, counting down.
ATTCTTCAAACAGTTCAGAAGGAGCAATACCACCAATAGTGCCAGTAGGATCGGAAGTTAACTTTCTTTTTTTCGAATTGAGTCTGTTAAATTGTGCTTCTATAAAAAACTTCATCAATCTCGTTGGAGCTAAAAAACTAAACAACTTCAAAACATATTCTCTAACAACATTCCTATTCTTGTAAAAATTGTCTTTATGCAGCAAAGGTTGGTGAAAAATCCTAAACAAATAATACTCAAACTTTGCTCTTTTAAAAGTATCAGCCACAGGAACAAATGGAATAATATCGATGAAAACGCCCATCGGTACATTATTCTTTGTTTGAATCAAAGTTGTACGCGAATCCTGAGCCTGCATTATGAAGCTATGGTAGTTGTCAGACTTACCCACATGGGCAAATTCCAACCACTCATGTTTCAGAGAGAAAGCGATTTCCTTAAAACGAAGGAAATCGTCATAAGGCATCAAGATGTCCATATCATCATCCCAAGGAATGAACCCCTTGTGCCGGATAGCCCCAATAAGAGACCCACCTGCTAAAGAATATCTTATTCCATTATCTTCACAAATTTTGTGAAGTTCTCTCATTATCACCAATAAACGCTCATGAAGTTGAGCCATTGTCTCATCCATAATCAATCGTTAAAACTTACAATAAGTCGTTCGAACATTTCTTTCAGACTATACTGAGGCTTCCACCCCAAAGCCTTCAATTTGCCAGTAGACAAACGAAGTTTCGTTTCTGGAGCATAGCCATAGTCGTTATGAAGTTCAGTGCTAACAGAAATTGAAGGATTAAAAGTAGCACACAAAAAATTGGCAAGTTCCTTAATGCTTATATAAGATTCATCATTCGCCACATTATAAGCCTGCCCTTTATCTCCTTTTAGCAGAATATAAAGAATAGCAGAGATACAATCGGTTGTATAACAATACGGCTTAGCAGAAGCACCAGCTGTATGGAGAACAATATTCTTATTATTAATTATACTACGAACAAACTGTGCGAATACTCTATTATCATCAGGAGCGACACCCGCCCCAAAAGTTTGAGTAAGACGAGCCACCTTTGCATTTACTCCATATTGAGTAGCAAAGGCGTAGCAAAGATATTCAGCAGCTCTTTTCCCCAATGGATAAGAAGAACGAGCTGAAACTGAATCAACAAACCCTTGAACATCTTCCGTTACAGGCACACTATCGTCTAATATTTGGCCATAGTACTCTAAAGAAGACAAATAAACAAAGCCTTGAATATTCATTCGCTGGCAAGTGCGAAGCAGATTGTAAGTAGACTGATAAGCCAATGCAAATGTATCAACAGGATTCTCCTGCATAAACTTACCATTTGTAGGACTGGCACAATGTACAATATAATCAAAACGCTGTTCTAAAGAGTCACTCCATTCTTCTAAAGAGACAAATTGTTCAACAATCAATCTTCCGTAAAGGTCACCAAAAACAGCCATGGCCTTCTCTCTATTACGGACAGGAACTGTAACTTTTATACTAGCGTCTAAAGCCAACAAGCATTTTACAAGAACAGAACCTATGAGACCAGTAGCGCCAGTAACACAAAAGTGTTTGTCTTTTACCTCGTCTTTCAAAGGGAAAAAAGAAACAAAATCCTTTATATCGACATCTTGTTGTTTCATATACTAGAATCCGAATATCTGTTGATTTTCATGAACCTCCACCATTGCACGAAATACAAAAAAGTCGGTAGGAGTTGTAATTTTTATATTTTCTATAGGTCCTTCAATCACCCCAAGTTTCATTCCATAGTAGTTCATTAAAGAACAAGAATCGATAAAGTTAGTCTTACCCTCGGCCAAACTTCTTCTGTGTGCTGTTATAATGTCGTTCAAATAGAAACTCTGTGGAGCACGGGCCATCATACAATCAGAACGACGTGGAATATCGAGCGTCCCATCTTCTTGCGATACAATAACAGTTTCGATAGCAGGTACACTAGTAATACAGCTGCCACACTCCTTCACCTTTTCGATATTAGCGGTTATGGTTTCCTCGGTAATTAACGGACGCACACCATCATGGATTAGTACAATCGGATTCTCGTCTTTAGCATAGTCTTCGACAGCGCACAAACCCTTATAGATAGATTCCTGACCACTTAGACCACCAGGAACAATTTTCACAACCTTGTTTATTTCAAACTTTCGAAGCATCTTCTGAAGGAAAGGAATCCAAGACTCTAAACAGACACACACTATAAAATCAATTTGAGGATGATTATCAAACAATTCAATTGTATAGATAAGAATGGGTTTCCCATTCAACTCCAAAAACTGCTTAGGTCTTGATTTTGTATGCATCCTAGACCCAGCCCCTCCCGCGAAAATCAAAGCCGTATTCACTTCTAACAACTATAAATTAGGATTAAACCCCTTACTAACCAGAATATTATAATAGCGATCAGCAAATTTCCGAATAGAAATATAATGTCCAAAATAATAAAGCAAAGCCTTTATTCCATTTATATGGTCATTTTTCAACATTCGTAGTATAAATTTCAATCGACTATTTGAGTATTTACCGCGGTAACATACTCTATTCCATTCAGAATAGCCAAGTTTTTTATAAAAAAACTCCCTCCATGTCAAAACCTTTAGAACAGCAGTGTACTTTATTTTAGTCATTCTTGAATAACTGATACTACCTTCCTTGTAAGTTAGGACATAGACAGTTCTATCATCTACCATCCATTTTTTTGAAAAAGCGCTAACTTGTAACGAAAAAATAGTGTCTTCTCCCAACGGAAACTCATCAAAAGTCATATTATAAGCAACAATAAGTTCACGCTTGATCATTCGTCGCCAAGGAGAAAAACCTTGGTACAATAAAATATCAGAAGAGTATTTCGAACCATCAAACTGCTTTATCAAATTTTGATGCAACAACGCCCGATTCCTTTTGCCTGGCTTAAGAGTATCACTATCAACCGATTCGACATTGTAATATACCACATCAGCATCTGACTCTACATATTCATCCAACACATCAAGAAACCCCTCTTTATAGAAGTCGTCAGCGTCCGCAAAAAGAATCCACTTACCACAAGCATGCCTCAATCCTTCATTTCTCGCTTTTCCCGGTCCTTGTGTGTGTTCTTTATCTATGAAAAAGAGAGATACACCAGGTCTGTCCACATCTGCTTTTCTTCCCGTATCGCTATTATCATCTACAATTATTATTTCTATATCAGGACGCTGCGGTATAGAAAAAAGAAGCCGCTGTAACAAATCAGGACAATTGTGATGAGGAATTATTATAGAATAATTAATCATGTTTACCTCTTAGTTCTTTTACAAAAATACACTTTATATACATCTTTGCAGTTATCTAATTTTATGAAATTTAAATATATTTCAAATTCCAAGGACTGCTGATTTATATGGGATTGTTTCTGCATTATTGTGCAGATAAACATAAATAAACCAATCTAACACTATCACAGAGAAAAATATGAGACGTTCTATTATGCGAATTTTCTTTGTCATAATAACGAAAGATGCGAGCATCAAAGTTGGAAGATAAAAGTAAAGACCTAACCTATACAATTGAGATGCCACAAAAGAAAGCATTGTAATTGCTATATATGTAATTTGCAAAGCCCCCCAAAAAAAACAAAACCTACTTTTCAATATCTTGCGTTGATTTGCCACATATACAAGATACAATACAGCGAAAAATAAAAATATAAAAGTCGGACGTAGTCGACTTCGTCCTTCACCCCACTGACCATCTTCTCCATAGCGGTTCTGATAAGTTTCATCTACAAAACCATAAGACGTCAGATTATCAAGGACCATATAAAACTGATAAGTAACCACAAACAACAATAAAGACCCCAGCAGAGAAAACCACTTCATTTTATCAGATTTGCAAACCACGCAAAAATAGTAGTATATTGGTATAATGCAGCTCAAAAATGCCGATAAATGAAACGAGATCGATAAGGCAATGAATAAAGACATCAACCACCATCGCTCACACAGCATATAATAAAATGCAACCAGAACAAACGCAATAGCACAGTACTGACGCATAAAATTATACGTTTGATTATAAAATACAAACAGATAAACAAACACAAAAGCAGTAAAAACTATTGGTTTATATTTACATTTTAACAAGAAACCAGCATACAAAATCAATCCATTTGTTATCAATTGTCCTATAAAATGCGCCATATGCAAGTCCCCTATCCACACAGCTATTACATTTATAAGCAAATATCCTTTATCTCTTTCTGAAGTAAAAAAATCTTTTACGCCATTCAATTCCTTCGCAGCATAATAACTACTCTCAGAATAAACCAGCGTGTCGGCACCAACACCCAAGTCTCTCATGCCGCCAATAACCGACAGAAATAGAACCACTAAGATAAAAGAAGCCTCTCTGACATCTTTTCGCCTAGAGAAATCAACTCCCAAAGAAAATATAAGTGTAATGAAGAATATTAGAATATAAAACATAACCTTATCTACTTATCATAAAGAAGTTATTTTTCCCCACACAATCTTACAATAGCATTCACATTCACTTATTGCAACAGAACGAACACTGCGTCGCTCGTTAGCATGAGCATCATTGCCAACGGCCACATCATGAACAAAACGTTTCAAATCATCCACATTATAGAGGTGATGTCCTGGCATATATTGCAGAGGGTTTTCAAAAATAAAACCCCGTCCCTTTTTGTACAAATCAAAATCGTCCAAACAAAAAGCAATAGGTTTGTTAAGGATGAGATAATCGAAAGCAACAGATGAATAATCGGAAATTAAAGCATCTGTTTCGGCCAAGACCTCATACAAAGCCAAGCCTTTGCTAGCATAATCATTTTCTTTGAGTTCCTTCACATTCGACATTTGTTTGAATGGAATCTCATATTCTGACTGGAATATATGCAGTTTAACAAGCAACACCACACGATTCTGCTTACATATCTGTTCAATCTGCATCCATACATTCAAATCATTTATAAGAGGGAAGGAAGAGACACTAGAAGTCTCATTGTAAAGTCCGTTCTTATCGTTCCGGAAAGTCGGCATCCAAATAATTACTTTTTCAGCATCTCCTTTTATTTGAGAAACAAAAGAGGTCGCTTTTTCATTTTTTTTCATTAACCAGTCAAACCGTGGATACCCCAAGGAAATAATATTTTTTTCATCTATATTCCAAAAACTAGCCTTTGTTTTAATGAACAGAGGTCCTGGGACCATAGCCACATCAAAAACCTTATGCGTGCCATCGCGACTGGTTTTATCTTTATATCCGCACCCATGCCATAAACGAACATACACTTGTTCCTTTTGCTTCTTTTTGTATGGTAACGGGAAATTATGGGTGGAGCAAATGTATTTTGCGGTCAACAGGTGAAACAATGTCTGCAACTTATAACAATTCAAGCTATTGTATAGTACACAAGCCAAAGCGTCCCTAACCAAAACACGGTTTTCGTCTTTCTCTATTACCCAAACGACCTTATAGGAAGAACCCTCTGTAGACGTAACATACTCGGACAGAGCCCTTGCATTGTCGGCATAGTCGGGTTTACTGAAAAAAAGGACTTTCTTTTTGTCGACCTTAAAAAAAAGTCTCACGAACAAGGAGAATAAAGCGCATAGCACTTTGTTTGCGTATTTACCCAAAAGAGTTAGAAAAGCCATAAAGTATTTGTGCTACTATTTTTCGTTCATTTTATCCTTTATCATAGAAGAAGAAATGCCATCGGTATGTTTCAAATAAACGACATCAGCTCCCACCTTAGCCAAATCAATCTCTGTTTGTTTCCAACGGGCATTTCCTTTCCAGTCGTCACCTATAAAAACAGCATCAAAATGCAAACGATTCCAAGCGACTGTTTTATCGAGCGTTTCGCATAAAATCACATCATCGACACAACGCAGTTCTTTAATTATCTCGCAACGCTCTAATTCATTTATTACAGGTACTTTATTTTTATATTCAAAAACAAGGTTATCTTTATTAACCCCAACAATAAGTCTATCGCACAGACTTTTTGCATTTCTAAGCAAATTCAAATGCCCCATATGGAACAAATCGTATGTTCCCTGAGTATAACCTATTTTATATTTTTTCATTTCGATTACTATATTATTCAAGAAGAGTAATAGAATACGGATTACTTAAAGCTGCCTTAGCACACTTTTTACACAGCAAATAATCGGAGAACGTACCCACGACCACATTTCCATGCTGTCCTGGTATTCTTTTATTCTTTATCCAACCATCTGTAACAAATAAACAACTATTATCTATATTTCCAAACAACAAGAATTTATCTAACAAGAATTGCGAAGCCGTGTAGGCCTCAATTAAACAAGGCAATCCCTCTTGTAGATGATTACCGTCAAAACTAAGTTGTCCAAAATCTCCATATGTATTTAAAGAAGTATGCCTAGCATTTTGAATAGCGGTCCCGCATGGTATAATGAAATCAACCGCACCATCTTTTAACAATTTCTGTGCAACTTCCGTTATCACATAGAACTCGTCATCATTTCCCAGGCCAATACTATCCAACAATTTAGAATTCTCTGGGTGTGTTGGATTTAACATAAAAGCAATTGGAGCCTCACATTTCTTTTTGCGAAGTAAAGAGACCAACTTATTCACATTTTTTTTCGTCTTTTTATAGTCGGTGGCGACCACACTATTTTCCTGTAAGACAATCAGATTCCATTCCTTTGAGGTGATAACTTTCCCTGCCTTTGATTTACTTGTAGAAGTCCACTCACCCTTGTTAAAAAGATATTTGTCGTAAAAAAAACACTTTTCCCCATCCAATATGTTTTTGTGAGTCTGCGCTAAATCCGCTCCATTTGTGCCTATAACATAAAGATTTACAGAAACATCAGGATTAACAGAGGCGAGTACACAAGGTACATAACTAAACGCATCTCTTGCATAAGAATTTCCTATAACAAGCACATCGTAATCTGCAGACTGCTCATTTTCGTCTTCACACGATACAAATAAACAACTAACAAGGACGAATAATAATAGTCTACAGATTTTATTTAACACAAAAACATTCGGCACAATCTTAGAAACTATACTCCAAATCGTTTTATATGGCCACGCTTATAACGTAACTTATATAAGATTGACTGTAATTGATAACGGATCTTACAATAAAAGTCACAAAAAGGAGCATATCCTAACCATTTGGCCATTACAACAGAATAGTGCTTAGTATATATGGAGACGCCTTTACAGCGACATATCTAAACCCGTGTTTCAACGAAATACTTTGCATAAGAGAATTTCCTTCTGCCGTATCCAATTCTATCACACTAATTCCATTTTTCTTTACGAAATCCACACTTGCATCAGTAAGTTTATCATAAAGACCCAATCCCTTATATTCAGGCAATACACCAGACAAAATAAAATCACCAATAGGGCCTTTGTGATACCATGCATTTCTATTCACAATTTTTACAGAACTTGTACCAGCTACAGTTCCATCAACCAAAGCAACAAAACATTGACCTGTAGTACCAACACGTTCTTTAAGTTCCTCTCCTGAAAGATTCGCAGTTCTCATAAAGACACCTTTTTGCCGGTTGATTTCGTGAGCTTTTTATAGAATTTCATGAATTACATTCCATCCAATACTATCGGGTAAAGGAATAATCTCCACAACACGCTCCATCTTGCCTAATACCAATTAAGTTTCTAATATTTCAAAGAAATAAACACTATCTGCAGAGCTTTCTTTTCAAAAACTTTTTCACTCTGCGTTTCACAAGATTCCACTTAAAAACGGAATAAGGATAAAAGTCATCCCCATCTTTCAAGAAAGAGAAATCAGCGGACTCATTTAAGCGCTTATACTCTTTATAATCATAAAAACCAGCCAAGAAATCGTCTGCATTAACTTTTTCACTTATACATACCGTTTTCTCTCGAGCAACGTCTAACGAGCTGTTTACATTTTGAAGCAGGACAGATCGAACAAAAAATTCAGGCAGATTGGCACCCGCACAAAAAATAGAATATCCAAACGCCCCAAACCGAAGGTTCAGCTCATTAAAATACACACGGCCATTATTTTCGTATAGATCAATATCGAACAAACCTGTCAACTGAGTAGATAGAATAAGTTTATGTATATTCTGAGCCAATTCTTTATCCTTTTCCAATGCCGTTACGACGCCAACTTTAGTAACACCCTTGTGTGCGCCGTCTCCAATCATTATCTTTTCAACAAGACCAGGAGTAGACGCATCACCATTGACAGCAACTCCCAAGACCCCATATTCTTTTTCTATTTCAACAAATTGTTCAACAACAATCGGACAATCGAACTGCTTGGCAACAGCATCTAAAACCTTTCTAAGTTCAGTTTCATCAGCACACTTCACCATACACTGTTTATTTCCCTTGAAACTAATCTGAGGTTTAGGGAAACACGGATATTTAATATCTTTTGGCAATTCATACCTATGGTCTTTGATTTCAACAACCCAACCTTCAGCAACATTTAGGCCAGCTTCTCTAGCCAACCTTTTCTGTAGATTTTTATCCATCAGTCGGTTTATTTCACCAGACCTCATCTGGACATTTGGGAAAACGAAAGAGTCTTTTAGCAAATCGATATTTTCATCAACAACAGACGCTGCATAATCGTCAACTGGAATCAACACTAATTTCTCCGTTTTGTCAACCAGCGACATTATCGTTCCTACGAGTATATTTCTATCTGGTTCTGGAGCAAAAAGATAAGTTGAGACATACTTGCTATAGGCATCAACTTCTTTAACACTCTTTTTTGTTGTATTAATAACATAAATATTGTACCCACATTTGCCTAATGCACGTATCATACCCAAACGTGAAGTATAATTACGACCTATTACTACAACCTTATTCATCTGATTTAATTTTTCTTTTTTAAGACTCCGTAAATTATATCTTTAATATAAGCATACGATTCATTACCTGTCAATACTGAAGCTATTAAATACGTACCCAAAGCAGCAACACACTGAATGATTATAATAAAGACATCGCCAACTGGCAAAAAAACGAGGGGATATGCAACTGCTACCACCAACAACGACATAAGAAAGGCAGGTGCCAAATCTGCAATTTGCTCTTTATAAGAATACCCCAACAATTTCTTAGACGGCTTCATATTCATCAGCATTGCGTATATTGAATACAAAGGCATCGTAAGCGCGACAGCAAACACACTGATATTAACAGCGATTAACACGAATACGATAAAGACTGGTTTTTTAAAGACCTCCAGTTTCAATAACTCATCGCTCCTACCAATAGATTTTATCGCCTGCATATTTACGCTAGAAACAGCAGCCCACATACGAGAGATACATATTATCTGCATATACGGCACACAGTCAATCCACTTATCGGTAAGCAACAATCTGATTAATGGTTCTGAAACGACAGCCAATATCGAAAGGAAAAAGAAAGTGACATAAGACGAGGTTTTTATAGCCCGGCTCATCATTTGTTTCACGCGTTCTACGTTATCACTGTAATTCGACATTGTAGGGAATAACACGCTACTTAATGCCGTTTCGATGTTTGACATAACAAGGTTCGGCATATGATGTCCGCGATTATACAAAGCCAAATCTGCAGGAGAATAGAAGCGCCCGATCAACAACTGTCTGATTTCAAGGAAAAACTTGCCGACTAAATCACTCAACAATACGTTTGCCCCATATTTCATCATTCCTTTTGCACGCTCCGCAGAAAAAGCCAAAGTAGGTCTCCACGACACAATCGTACTCAGCATCAACGTATTAATCAAAATATTAGAGATATATTGTCCAACAAGAGCCCAAACACCGTACCCTGCACACGCCATATATATACCAACGACTCCCGACAACAAAGAGCCAATAAACGTAGATACAAAGGTCTTTTTAAACAGCATATGCCTAGACACATAGGCCAACTGAATAGTCTGATAACTCGATACTATAAGCGATAAGGCATAAACCCTTGTCAACAGGCACAAATCGGGCATGTTATAAAATGTCGCTATAAAAGGAGCTGAGGCAAAAACTATTCCATATACCAGTAACGACATTGCCAAAGAGCAATAAAATATAGTTGTAAAATCTATGTCTTCGGCATTTTTATTTTGGATTAGGGCAGACGTAAAACCACTCGTTACAAACACATTCGCAAAAACGACAAATATGTTAATCATTGCAACCAAACCATACTGTTCTGGTAACAACAAACGAGCTAAGACAATAGAAACAATAAGAGTAACCCCCTGATTGGAAACTCTTTCTGCAAATTTCCAAATAAAACCGCCTAAGACCTTATCTCTATCACTTTTTGACATAAAAATTCAGAACCTTTATTAACCGGAAACAAGTAAATTCATCTGCTGCACCCCCGGTGTATTTCGTATTTGTGCCTTTTGTAAACACAGAACCGTCCCTCCCCTACCGGTTTGCCAATTCCGACTTGATGTCGTTTACTATATAGGTGTCGGACATAATTTGGTAACCATATTTGGGGTCATGAAGTTGCTGGCCGACTGTGGTGTTATAGAAAAGCATAAGTGCACGCTTAGACGGTATTTGAAGTTCCTCGGAAAGTTGTATTATGATGCGAGATATTTTACGATACAAGATATAGTCCTTCATCGCTTTGTATTCAATTTCTTTTGCTGCCATTTTACAATTCTATATACCCGTCAAACGACAAATAACTATCAATAATCTTCTGATTTCTGATACAAATTTGGTGTTTTAATTCCTCATTGACCAATCTACCCAAAGCTATCTCTGCTGACATAATACCATCAACATATGCGTCAATTGTGCTAATAACACTATCATTCGCAATTCCTCCCTCTATCCAATCATACGCTTTCCATGGTTGATTCCCCTTCCTACTGGCCGCAACAAAATTAAGCCATTCAACATCGTAATGCAGGAAAACGCAAGTTTTATAAGAAGAGTCGCACAGAAAGAGCTCTTGCTCAAAGGTAAATATATTCAGTACAGCAGTTGTGTTTTTTCTTCTCGACGCCTTTGTTTTTGCCCATTTTTCAGCCTGTTCTCTATCGTTTGTCAAATAAAACCCCGGGCCAAAATCAAGGTCAGGACGCCCCACATGTGTCAAAGGTTCCCGTACCACAGATGTCGCCCCATGATAAAGAACAAGGCTATTGCACTTCGTCATTTTCGTAATTGTAAAGGGTTTCTATAATATCATCAGCGACATAGTCCGCAGACTGCGTATGAAGGGTTTCGTAAAATTTAATCAGCCGACCGTCAATAAGTCCCTGAGCATCTAGTCTTTGCACCAGTTCCTGCGTAGAGACATTCATTTTACGGGCTGCCGTTTCAATTACAATGACACAGAATTGAACAATGTCACTTTCTATTGTACGAGGTGCGCCTTCCATCTTATTATCTTACGATTTTTCTAAACAGGATTTCCTACACAACCTAATCATCAAACAACGTCATTTCTGCCCGGCATACTTATTGAAAACCACCAACAAGTGTTTTACCTTCTCCTTATACGAATAGTGCATTTGGGCATATTCGCGACAATCGGCACACATGCCGTCATATTCGGCCGCCGGCATTCTGAACAGTTTACAGACTGCATCTGCAAAAGCGTCTGCGTTTCGCAGTTCCACACAAAAACCGGTATTGTGACCTTTCACACAATCTAGGGCTGTTCCCATCTCGAAAGCAACCACCGGTGTTCCGCAAGACAGGGAATGGTTGACCATAAGCGGTCCGGCATCGTTCACCGAAGGCGACAAAAAGACTGACGAAGCCGAGTAGAATTGCACCAACTGTTCGGTCTTCAGATAGCCCAGATTCTTCTGTTTGAATGGTATCTGTTTTTCCAGTTCTCCCTTTGTATCTCCTGCAGTCAGTACCAATACTTTCGATCGTTCTTCCTCATCCAGCATAGCGGAAAGGATATTCAGAGCCCTGATGAGGTATTTTATCCCTTTTCGCTCGTCGTTCAACTTCTGACTGCCGAACGACAAAACAAATGCGGACTCGTCAATATCCAAATGTTTTCGGGCAACCGCCTTGTCGAGGGGTTTGAAAAGTTCCGTGTTGATCAGTGGTAAAGAGGTTTCACAACGGGCGTCTTTCAACAAATAAGCCTCCCGATAGAACTGCTGCATATAGGCATTACCCCACACAACAGGTTTCACCTCGTCATAAACCCTTTTCCTATATTTTACATTGTGTGCGGCAAAGTTGTTACACCACAACGGAGTTACCGCCTCACAAGTTCTACAGCCGTCTTTATAACCAGTGCAGTCTCCAATAAAGTGACAGCCGCCCGACATTTGCGAATAATCGACCCCCAGGAACTGAAACTGGCAATGGATTTTATCGTATATGGCTTTAATGGAAGAAAAATTCAGCATTTCCAACCAGAAATGCACAATCACCAAATCGTATTTCTTCGTAATCTTTTTCAACAGGTACCTGTTCATTACAGGAGGGAGTTCCTCGTACTTGTAGAAAAAGAAATGTCCAGTTTTCTGTTTGAAGAATCTTCTTTTACAAAGAATATGTTTGTTAAACCAGGTGTAGAGCCTCTGCAACAAAGGACGTCTGTCTTTCTCGAAAACATAATTCCAACGGTCGTCTCCCACCTCTTGCTCGCAAAGCAAGAAGTCAGCGTCGATGTTTTCCTGCCGAAAGGCGTTATAGTAGTCTATAATAGTGGCACCCGGCCCATGGAAAGGGCTGACGGAAGAGAGAAACAAAACCTTCGGGCTGTTATTCCGCATAAAAATCCCTTATAAAAGAAAGAATGGTTTCCACCTGATCGGCACCCAACTCGTAATACATAGGCAACCGTACCAGTTGGTCGGAATACAAGTCAGCGAAAGGCAAGTCGGGTATCTGGGTATAATTCTTCTTATAGAATTCGCTTTTGTGCAGACTCTGGTAATGGAAAACCGACAACACCCCACGCTCTTTCAGATAAGCGATTAATGCGGTCCGCTCTTCCAGACTCCGGCACACCATATAGAACATATGCGCATTGTTTGTGGCAAAACCAGGTATTTGGGGCAGACGAACAAGGCCCTTGTCTTGCAAAACCGACAATCCGCTATAATACAAGTTCCAAAGCGACTTCCTTTTTTCCTGGATAGACTCAATTTCCTCTAACTGCGCCCATAGGAAGGCAGAGATGACCTCGGAAGGCAGAAACGAGGAGCCCGTGTCTACCCAACCGTATTTGTTGACCTCGCCACGGAAAAACTCTGAGCGGTTCGTTCCCTTCTCCCAAATTATCTCAGCACGTCTGATAAAGCGCTCATCGTTTATGGCCAAAAGTCCGCCCTCGCCTGCAATAATGTTCTTTGTCTCATGAAAAGAGAAGGCTGCCAAATGGCCTATACTCCCAAGCGGACGGCCTTTATAGTATGAATCGACAGCCTGGGCGGCATCTTCAACCACCAACAGGCCATATTTCTCTGCAATTTCCATAATTGCATCCATATCGCACGCCACTCCGGCATAATGGACAGGGACAATGACCTTGGTTTTCGGTGTAACTAGCGCTTCCAACTTTTCGGCGTCGATATTTGGATTTTTTGCCATAGAGTCGGCAAAAACTATTTTGCACCCTTGACGGACAAAAGCCAGAGCAGAAGAAACAAACGTGTAGGACGGTACGATGACCTCGTCGCCCGGCCCCACACCGCACAAAATAGCGCACATTTCTAAGGCATCGGTACAAGAGGTTGTCAGCAATGCCTTTTTAAAGCCGTATTTTTCTTCGAAAAAAGATTGGCATAGTTTTGTATACGTGCCATTCCCCGACAATTTGCCGGCGCTGACAGCCTGGTACATATAATGAGCCTCTTTTCCTGTAAGGTAAGGCTTATTAAAGGGAATTTTCAACATGACTGCCGATTTACTTCCAAATTACAGAATTATAGTTATTATGGTTCTGGAAAACCTTATAGTTGTCGGTTATCCAGCGGTAGATTTTTTCCACGTCAGTCCGCGAGTTTCCCTTTACCAGAAACGGCCCTTTCCGGAATCCTTTATGTTCCAGTCCCGGATAGCGGTATCCGGCTTTCACTTCGTCGACCTCCGCCATCACCACATTAGGGTTTGACTTCACCAAGTCGATGCCTTCAACCTTGTCGACAAGCCCGTTTTCCAAATAGAAACAAAAATAGCCGGCACTGCCGTGCACTTTCTTTTTATCGAGTACTTCCATCACCTTTTCGGTGCCAGAAAGCAGATAATCGAGTAAAAGGTTCGTCGGGTCGATGCCAATGGTCAATGGAATAAGGTGCGACGATATGTACACGCCACCGCCCCTAAGAGCAGTCTCAACAAGCCGGAAATCGCCTTGTCCATTATATAGGTATTCGGAATGGACGATTCCGAAACTGGCATTCGCAAGTTTTGCGATACACGCTTCCTGCCTTAGAATATCGTTCTTCACTCCACAAGGTATGTTGGAGGGGAAGACGGTTGATGAAGGAATAAACTTACCCTCCAAATTGAAATAGGTCCGGTCAGCGAAGGCGAAATTGTAATACTTCCCCTCGATGACGCAACCCTCACACACGACCTCGCTGCCTTGGAAATACTCCTCAACGATAACCTCTCCCTTCTTTGAGTATTTGAGGGCATCGGCATAGGCGGCCGGCAGCTGCGCTTTGTCTGTTATGACAGAAATTCCCCTGCTGCCCTGGCTGTCGGTCGGCTTTACGATCCATGGTAAGGCGAAGCCGACTTTGTCTGCATCTGCCAGACATTTAAGCAGGTTAAAGGCAGGGACTTTAAGTCCATTTTCCTTACAGAATTCCCTTTGTCGGTGTTTATTGGTAAATATTTCAGCGGTTGTGACCGAATTTCCCTTCAGTCCCAAATGCTCTGCTATATAGGCAACAGTCGGGACTGCGAAATCTGACTGATCAGACAAAACAAAATCGATTTGTTCCGTCTTTGCAATTTCCACCAGTTTGTCTTTACTATAGATGTCCTCCCTTATTTGCTTGTCGGCTAACGCAATGCCCGGATAAGGTCCGTCGGGAGAAACGACAAGGGTTGACAATCCCCTTTTTTTCGCCTCCACAATCAGCGGCACTTGACCAGCACCCGCACCGATAATCATTATTTTTTTAGAGGGCTCCATTTTTTGCTGTCTTTATAAATAACATATCCGCTTCTGTCGGCACTGCATTTCACTGCCACCAACGGCTGGTCGTTCAGGCTTCCTTCCACAATTTCCGGATAAGTTTTCCAACCAGACACCACAGGCGCCAAATTGCGGGTCTCCGCACATAGGAAATAAACACCCGAATGGTTGTGTTCGCTTTTAACCGGTGTTTCGAAGTCGCCCAAAGCCACCTCTATCACCCCTTTGACAAAATCGTATCCGGTAGACAAACGCACTAAATCAGACCCGATAAAATCGCCTCCCATTCGTCCGGCAATCTCCATTACATAAATTTTTCCGTCGTCCGTGATTTTGTATTCAGAGTGCGAAGCACCATTGGTCAGACCCAAAGCGTTCAGCGCATTTTCAGTAATACTATATATTTGCGAGAACTGTTTTTCCGTCAGATTAGCCGGCTGGTGGTGTTCCAGTTCCACAAAATGCGGAGCCCCGGTAGTAACCTTGTCGGTAATCTGCAAAGGGTAATGAGAGCCCCTGTATGAGATAAATTCCACACTTATTTCCCGGCCCTCGATATATTGCTCCACCATAGCCTGTTTTCCAAAAGAGCAGTCTAAAGCAGTGTTCAATGCGTTTTCAAGCGAGTCGGCGTCCGCCACCTTGGTCACCCCTAAAGAACCAGACCGGTCAGACGGTTTCACAATCAGCGGAAACGCCAGGTTCGACTTTTCGACCTCGTCGTAAGAACGGACCATCTGATAATCTGGGCAGGGCACACCGGCCGATTTCAGACAATTCCGCATCAGATACTTGTTGTTCGCCCTGACCGCACTCTCGTAAGAGTTCGATACCAGCCCCATCTTCTCAGCCACATAAGCGACCGTAGGGGCGGCCACATCTGACGCTATGGTACAGATGCCATCGATGCCGACCTTCTGGCATACCGCTATTATCTGGTCTTTCTCAACAATCGATATATCGTAAAACTCATCAGCAATTTCAGCACAAACAGCACCGTCCCTCCAGGCGAAACAGAGGGTGTAAAGTCCCATTTCTTTCGCTTTCCTTACGAGGGGGGCCTGCAGATAACTGGCACCTATTATTGCTAACTTTTTCATTTTTGTCGAATTTACTTTCCTTCTCTAAATCTTGCTGCCTCCATTCAACGGTTTTCTGTCCGTCTCAGCAAGTTTTCAACAAGACGGTCATAACCAGAAACTTCCTTTACTTTATTCAAGATGATAGAGACCAACAAACAAGAGAACAAAAGAAAAAGAAAGATTACCAAAGGACAACGCGACATATAAATATAGTCGCGGAACCAATATAAATAAATGAACGTATGCGTCAGGAAAATGTTCATGCTGTGCTTTCCCACAAAAGAAAATGCCCTATGAACAATTTTTGGTACGCTCAGATGTTTAAAAAATACTATTGTCAAAACGGCCAGAAGAGAATCGTATAAAATCGGGTAGGTGTATCCTTTAATAAAAAAACGCGACACGAACGCCAAAACCAGTAACACAAGCCACAAAACGGCATTTCCCCTCATGGGCAAAGGGCGCATATTCAAAACAATGCCTAACGAAAAAGCAGGAATAAGCATCCGTACAGTGAACGTATTTGAATGGTGGATTGAGAAAACGACTAAAGCCACCAGCAACACCAACCATAACCTGATTTTTGCCAACCTATAAAACAACGGGAAGCACAAATATAGGACAACGACAGCCGAAATATACCACCACGTCACATTATACCCATACAGACCAACCATATTCAGCAACGCAAAAAAATCGGCGAAAAGTTTCAGAGAAACATAATCACCATAAACCGAAGACAGCGACCTGTTAAATACGAATACCCCTATTGGCACGAATATCAGAAAAACCAGCCAATAGTTCATATATAATTTGACGAGCCTCTTCACATAGAAAGAGACCACACTCCATTTCCGGTCTTTCAACTGCGAGGTTAGTCCATAGGCAGTTAGGAAGGCAAATACGGAAATACAGAATGTGCACTGGTACGAAACAGACTGTACCACATTGAAACCTCCGACGGTAAAATCGTCGTATAGGCCATACTGTTTATAAAACAGGTGGTGGAAAAGGACCAACAATATAGCGAACCCCTTCAAGAACATAGAGTCGTCGAGGGTCAGACTTATAAGTTCGTTCTTTTCGTTTCTCATCAGTCAATGATTGGCCAACAAAAGTCCTGCCTACAAAAAAAGAAAACTCAATCCAACAGGTTTTTCTTCATAAAACCAATGTTGGAAATCTTGTTGAAAAGGAAGGTACTGACCGGAGCTAGAATGACGCCCCGCAACAGTTTGTCGTAAAAAATGCTTAGCAGCACAACACCTATCACAATGGCCCACATCATAAAGAAGTAGATCTCATACGGATAGTCGGCGAACAGTTGGTTATCCCAATCGCGAAGGTAGTCGAGGGCCGGTTGCGTAGTATGCACCAAGTAAGCCGTGAATACGCTTCCCGCCAAGAAATTGACTACACGGCTCCTTATCTCCAACTTCAAGAAACCGAAGAAAAGGCAGAAAGAAGACAACAAGATAAAAGGGTTGTCGAAATAGCACCACCACCTCAGCCGGCACGCCCCCATAACAGCGATAACCACAGTGCAGGCCGCGTATATGCCGAAATAGAAAGAGGCTTTCTTCCGCACTATCACATCTTTGTACTCGGAAGCCGTACGGGCCATCAGATAAATAAGCACAAAATGAATCAGCGTCTGACCGGCATGCATAAACAACAAGTCGTTCTTTGTACGGACGCAACACATCCAAAACAGCAAGAATGCGAACATAAGCACCCACTTCAACATTTTTCCTCTGTATTTCTCGACAAAGGCGTTCAATACAGGAGAGAGGAACATGAGCATCATATAGTCTTGCACATAATAATTTGTGGAAGAGAATACCATAAGACTCTCAGTCAGGCGGTTGACCGACAACACATCTTTACCCATAATACACGAGGCAAGGTAAAAAGGGACGAAAACAACGAACAACATTTCCGCCATTTTCCAGACCGACTTGAGCTTGAGGTGTATTCCATACCAGCCGGAAATAATCAGGAAACAATTGACACTAACAATTCCCCATGCACCGATACTGACACGAGAAATGTCAGACAATGTAAAAGAGAAGCTGTCCATAGGTATATACCAAATACTGAAATGGACAGATATAACCATTACAGTCGCCAGAATGCGAAGCAGTTCGATAGAAGAGTTTCGTTGTTTTTCAGCCATATTTCAAGACAGTTTTTCTATAAATTCAGGGCTGACATCAGCAACCACAGCAGAAATAAAGCCTTCTATAGAAACCACAAGACTTTTGCTGCGCTTGCCTTTAACCCTAAGAAGCACGCCCTCACGGCCTTCAAAAGGGCCACCGTGAATACGCACACGCGTACCTTTCTCCAATTCAAGTTCCTCTGGAAGGAAGAAACGTACCTCGTCGCCTGCTATGTCGCAAGCGGAACGGAAATCGTCCATTTGTTTGTCGGGTATGGAAGTAATCACATTACGTCCCCCCACGTGGTTGGTGTAAAAATAAACGGTCTGACCATAATTTACACGGACGAACTCTTTCACTTCCTCCAATTTCTTTATAGAAGAATAGACAAAGACCAAACCGTTTATGGCCGGGACCTTCATACGTTGTTTACGGTGTCGGGCATCTTCACACAGCACCTGCCGCATAGGGACGTAACAATCCAACCCGAACTCGGAAAAACGTTCTTGTGTTTTCAGTTCCTGTCGCCACAGCACTTTCATCACATACCAGCCCAAAGCGGTTTTGTTCATCGTGCGCAAAGGATCCTCGTTGGATGTGCCACCTAATACTGCTTTCTGTATTTGATTATCAAGCATACCTCTAGTTCCTTACGAAGCATGTATATGTTTGATTATAGCAAATATACAGACCTCGTGAGTTACAAACAACATATTTTCCCATTATTTCATCAAAGCCAAAGGCTAAGCTGGAAAATAGCAGACAAAGTTAGTTCTTTTTACAGAATAGTACATCCTTTGGAATTAAAAAAGATTTTTTATCGCTTAAAAAGTGTTATAAAACGTGTTTGGAGGCTTCTGCTTCACCATATAAATAAAAAACAAGCAACCATTCCGCCCTGTTTTATCCGTCCTTCAATCTGCAAGAATCGAAATGGAAGATTACCGAAAAGGTCTGGCGCAACTTCCTCTCGGCTACATTTAGCCATCAAAAACGGTATTTTCAGCATCAAATATAACAAAATGAAAACGAAAAAACGCCAACACTGGACAAAACGTCACAAATACACGGTACTAGCATCTGCATGAGACGTCTTTTCCTGACAAATGGAACCTTCATTTTATCATTTTGAAAGCACAAACTACAAAAAAAGGCCAAAATTTATCATTTTGTCAAAAATATAAACAAAATCACCAATTCAATTAAGCAAATCGCACCGCATAGCAACCAACAGGCGACCATTAGTTTACATTTTGAAGAAAAAAGTTTGAAAAAAATTAATAAAAATGTTGCAGAAGTATGTTTTATAACATAATTTTGCATCGTCAAAACGATAGGAACGGAGCACAAACCCCATCCTTCGTAGAGATGAAAAATAGTTTATTTCAAACAAAGAAAAAATTATGATAGTTTTCAATTACATCGTAGTTAAACTGGTAAAGAAAGTTGTAAAGTTCTAATCCAGACTCATTGAAGAACAAAATAGTATAATACAATTAATACAAGGTAAAATGATCGCTTTAAATTTACTCGTAGTTAAATTGGCAAAGAAAGTTGTTCGCTTCAAGTAACAACAAGTTGTCTTAAAGGACAGACACCGCAGGTCTGCCTCTTCACCAAAAGAATGAATGATACATAGTTTTTATTGAGATGAGCGAGAAAGAAACGCAACCAATTTACAATGGTTGCGTTTCTTCTTTTTTACTGTTTCTACACTATGCGATTACCGCATACCATACCTAACACATGGCCGTACCTGTTGGGGACATAACGGCTCAATTGGAATGAAAAAGGAAAAACTGACTACTTCAGGCAAAGAATAAGGGAATAAAAGCCTATATTTGCAATAATAAAGTAAATACTTATAATGAAAAAGACTGCGCTCTTTATAGACCGTGACGGAACGCTCATAGTTGAACCGCCCATCACAGAACAGGTCAACACGCTCGACGAATTGGTATTCCTGCCAGGTGTGTTACGCAACCTTCACTTTATTCGTGAGAAACTGCCAAATTTAGAATTGGTTATTGTTACCAACCAAGACGGCTTGGGGACTCCCGACTACCCTACGGAAACATTCGAACGCATTCAAAACAAAATGCTTGAGGTTTTCAAGGGCGAAGGCGTTGTTTTCGACGATATAAAGATAGACCCTACCCGAAAAGAAGAGAACAAACCCACCCGTAAGCCGGGTACAGGCATGCTCACCCAATATATGGACGGCACCTACGACATGGAACACTGCTTTGTTATTGGAGACCGCATTACCGATATTCAACTCGCAAAAAATCTGGGTTGCAAAGGAATTCTAATAAAAGACCGTGAAAACGGAGAAAAAGAGGTGGCAGATAACAACCTACAAGACAGTTGCGCACTAGTTGCCGAAAATTGGGACCAAATAAGCGAATTCATCTTTGCTGGCGAAAGAGTCGGAACAGTGCAACGCACTACAAAAGAAACCGACATTTACGTCCGCATAAACCTAGACGGGAATGGGAAGACCGACATTTCTTCGGGCCTTGGATTCTTCGACCATATGCTTGACCAAATAGGCAAACACAGCGGCTGCGACCTTACCGTGAAGGTAAAGGGCGACCTGAATGTCGACGAGCACCATACCATTGAAGATACCGCCATCGCACTAGGTGAAGCCATCTACCTGGCGCTTGGAAACAAACGTGGCATTGAGCGATACGGCTATTGTCTGCCTATGGACGACTGCCTGTGCCAAGTGGCTCTTGACTTTGGTGGCAGACCATGGCTTGTTTGGGATGCCAAATTCAACCGTGAATATGTCGGCGATATGCCCACCGAAATGTTCTTGCACTTCTTCAAAAGTTTAAGCGACTCGGCAAAAATGAACCTGAACATAAAGGCTGAGGGTGATAACGAGCACCACAAAATAGAAGGCATATTCAAGGCGCTGGCAAGAGCAATAAAAATGGCTGTTAAGCGCGACATTTACAAATATGAGCTTCCTAGTACGAAAGGAACACTATAAGTAAAAATTTAAAGGAACAAATATACATTCTTGAATAAAATGAAAGCATACGTTTTCCCTGGACAGGGCGCCCAGTTCACAGGAATGGGCAAAGACCTGTATGACAACTCAACCGTTGCAAAAGAATTGTTCGAAAAAGCCAACCAGATTCTTGGTTTCGACATCACCAAGATTATGTTTGAAGGTTCTGCAGAAGAGTTGAAAGAGACCAAAGTTACACAGCCTGCGGTATTCCTGCACTCTGTCATCATGGCCAAAGTGCTCGACATCAAGCCAGATATGGTTGCCGGTCACTCTTTAGGCGAACTTTCTGCCCTGGTTGCATCAAACACAGTCAGCTTTGAAGATGGTTTGAGCCTCGTTTCAAAACGTGCAATGGCAATGCAGAAGGCTTGCGAAATGAACCCTTCTACCATGGCCGCCGTTATTGGTCTGGCTGACGAGAAAGTAGAAGAGATCTGTGCCAGCATTGAAGGCGAGGTTGTTGTAGCAGCTAACTACAACTGCCCGGGCCAACTGGTAATTTCTGGCAGCAACGCCGGCATTGAAAAGGCTTGCGAACTGATGAAGGCCGCAGGTGCAAAGCGTGCACTCCCGTTGGTTGTAGGTGGTGCGTTCCACTCACCTCTTATGCAACCAGCTAAAGACGAACTGGCTAAGGCTATTGAGGCTACAACTTTCAACAAACCTGTTTGCCCTATCTACCAAAACGTTTCTACTGTTGCAGAAACCGACCCGGCCACTATAAAGGCAAACCTTGTCAAGCAGCTCACCAGTCCTGTCAAATGGACACAATGCGTTCAGCACATGATTGCCGACGGTGCTACCGAATTCATTGAGGTAGGTCCAGGTAAAGTTCTCCAAGGCTTGGTAGGACGAATCAGCAAAGACGTTACAGCAACTGGAGCAAGTCTTTAAACGAGATTCGCATACAATAAAAAAGGAAGGTTCTATCCCTTGGGAAGAACCTTCCTTTTTTTATATCTTCAAGCATAAAAGCTATGCTTTTAATGACGTACTTAAGCGGTAATTGTTAGTTCTGATTATCTTCTGCCGCACGCCGTTTCTGCAATTCAGCAGTAATCGTATCCATCTCTTTCTGACCGATGGAATAGAAATACATGCCCACTGCGGCGAACACGCACAAGATGGCAGGAATCCAACTCATAAGCCCGCGTATACCCTCTACCGCATATTTGATTGTAGTAGGGTCGGTGCCTTTATAGCCGTAATAGGCTAATACATAGCCGACAATCGCACTACCCAAGCCACCTCCGAACTTAGTAGCGAAGGATCCTGCGCTGTAAACCAATCCGGTTGCGCGTCGGCCGTTCACATATTCTGAATAATCGGCCACATCGCCGAGCATTGCGAAGAACAGAGTAGGGAAAATCGCAGCACCCACTTCCGACAACATACCGATAGCAAATATGAGTTCGATGTCGGTAGGGCCACAGGTGTAAAGAGAGGAGTTAACAACCGCCGAATAAAGCAGCGCACCTATAAACACTTTTTTCTTCCCGTACTTCAGGCACAAAGGTGTCGTTATAACAGCACCGACAATAGACGCCACCATCAGACCGGTCATATATCCGGCCGCAAGCAACTGGTTGTGTACATAGTGCGTAAAATAGTACAAAGTCACGCCCTGTCGGGTGTTGTTATAGATATTGTAAAGAATGCCGACAAACACCAACAGAATCCAAGGTTTGTTTTTCACCAAGTCAAACAATTCGTTACTCAAATTAGATTTTTGGGCAACCGGAGGCTCAACACGTTCGCGGGTACCGAAGAATGTAACCAGCAAGAAAATAGCCATAAAGACAGACAAAAGATAGATAGCATAGCTATATCCTTTGTTTTGGTCAACAATACGGAAACTATCGGAGGTAATCTGCTCATTATCGGTTTCAACAGTAAAATGGTAAGGTTTATTGGCAACAGTGGTAAAGCTTTTTGCCTCTGTCAGTTCGTCTGCCTTAGTCACCACCTCTCCACTCTGTCCCTTCACTACAGCACCTGTTGAATCTTTCAACTGGTAGGTAATGTCAGGAGAAACCATTTTTGCAATTCCGTTGGTAGTTGTGAGACTGAGGTTGTTAACGTCGGCAGGAGTAGAGACCACCACTTCGTATTTCTTGCCATCTTCAATCGTTTTCACATCAACCGATGGATTGACATTGCCGAAATATGCTACCAGGAAGAGGAGCAGGCCCTGCACTAGCAAACCTCCACCGAAGGCACCCACCATTCGGAAAGAGCCCAACGACGTGCGCTCCTTGTCGTCTGGCGTCATTACTGCCAACAAGGCGCCATATGGGATATTGTTTGCGGTATAAATAAGTGTAAACAGTATATAAGTAGTGTATGCATACGCAATTTTGCCTCCTGTTGTCCAATTATCAGGACAAGTGAACATCATCGACAGCACGACAGCCAAAGGTATGGCGGTCCACAAAATCCACGGACGGAACTTACCGTATTTCGAGTTTGTTCTATCACAAATTGCGCCCATTGCCACATCACTGACTCCATCGCTGAGGCGTACAAGCATCATAAGTGTACCAACCACAGCTGGTCCGAGGCCAAAGACATCGGTGTAATAAATCATCAGGAAAGTAGCAACACCACGCCATGCGATATTGGCAGCACCATCTCCGAACGCATAGCAAATTTTCTCGCGCAAAGAGAGTTTCCCGGTTTGGTTTAAATTATAACTCATCGGTATTTAGAATTTAAGTTTAATTTCTTATTTATTTCCAACACTTGACCGCACATTAGGTATGTGGCTCAACACGTCTTCATAGTAATCTTGGAAATCGGTCCACTGGTAATAAGGGCCTGCTGTTTTCAAAGGCAGACTAGCCTCTTCCTCATTCAGCAAGACTTTAACCAAAACATTACCACTTGCATTACGATAGAAAACAAACTGTATATTGGCCGCCATTGGTATGAGTTTATAATCGGCCCACTTTTTATATAGTTCGTTGAGGTCAGAAACCCGGCAATAGGCATTATTTACGTGCATAAGAGCCAAAAGCGGCAAAATACCCGTATCGTGTCCGAACCGAAGGGTCGCAGAAGGCTGACTTGAAGAGATGGCAGCAGCTGCTTTATCTAATATATCGCGCAACAGGTTTCCTGCCATTTCATATTCGCGGGTATCTTGGTCGGCTTGAAGTCCCAACCATCCGAACCAAAAAGCATTCTGGCTTTGCCAATAGTCAAACAGTTCCTCATCGGTAAAGAGAGGGAACAACGAGAAACCTATACCATCCATATCTTGGATATCGGAAGCCACATTGAAAAGTTTTCTCGACAGCGACTTGGCTTTATCGGCCTTAAGGTAATTAGGGTTAGTGAACAAAACAGACATCAACCGTTCCGGATGATTATTCTGTTCACAAAAAGCATTGTACATTTTGTGCCACCTTACTTGGTTGTCCGACGCTTTATGAGCCCCCAGATGGATGTCGTTACACATAAAGAACATGTCGCGCTGACTTGCATTATTGGTAATTTTCAGCTTCGGATTCAACGACTTTAATTCTTGGCAGAATGCGCCCATACTAAGTATGCAACGGTGCACTTGTGTTGAACGGGCATCTACGGAAATAGCCTCAGAAAAAATCTGAGGATAGGCATTGAACATACGTTTGGCAATATTCCGGTGCTGGTTGTGCCCGACCTGCGTCAGTTCACCATAACGTTCATCCATATTGTCAATTATAGTATCAAGATAGAGTAAAGTCTTTTTGCCTAATTTAGTCAGTTTTCCATCACTCTCAGCTTGACGTAGAAATTCACGAGCCTCCTTTGAATCAATTGCATCAATCATATTCCGGGAACCGTGGCGACCGTAATGACTGATATAGAAAGGGATATATCCATCAGGAGCAGGGGTAAGTTTGCCAGATGGAGTTGGATAAGCATAATAATTACCGCCTGCCTTTTCTTTAACAGCAGACAATTCCTCCCGTGAGGTCTGAGCGACACTTATAGAAGAAGAGAGGAGAAAAAAGCCAAAAGCAAAAAACTTAACAATATAACGCATTACTAATTATTTAATATTATTCATTTCCTGTACGCATTGCAAGCGCCTCATTTTCATTTGCCTCCATAATTTCACGTTCACCCGGGCCTTTGTCGTTTATACCACAAAGATGAAGTATTCCATGAATAACCACACGGTGGAATTCCTGGTCATAATCGGTATCAAATTTTTCAGCATTTGATTTCACCGTATCAAGACTGATAAACAAA
Organism: Bacteroidales bacterium UBA4345; assembly: GCA_002396385.1. Taxonomy (GTDB): domain Bacteria; phylum Bacteroidota; class Bacteroidia; order Bacteroidales; family Paludibacteraceae; genus Physcocola. The sequence goes on along the minus strand of DGTD01000081.1, from coordinate 402 downwards.
TCTCCCGAAATTTTATTTCCCTCGGTATAATCAAAAGTAATTATATCGGTATAATAATCGTGCGAGAGGAACTGTCTGTTAACCTCCAAAATACGCTTATCGGAGCAAAAAACATAAGCAATGTCACCGAGTTTGAAACCATGTTTTTCAGCAACCGCCTTAATCCACGCTTTCAACGCCGTTTTTTTCAAATTCGGCATTTCGATGTCCTCGGCATAGAATGAAATCATAAGGGATAACGTTTATTTTTACAAATATACAAAAAACTGAGAGTAGGAGCAATGAAAAACAAAAAAGTCCCCGACTATCGAGAAGATAATCGGGGACTTGAAAATGGCGGCTGCCTACTCTACCACAGTGCGCAGTACCATCGGCGATGGCGGGCTTAACTTCTCTGTTCGG
>DGTD01000127.1 GCA_002396385.1 Bacteroidales bacterium UBA4345 | reverse complement strand
TTTGTAACGAATCATTTGTAAAATCCTTTCTAATTTAGTTTTTTTGTTATCCTGTGGGAACTACATCGGGTCACCACTCCCGCACGAGAAAGGTTCCTGCGCGCACGAAACCAGAATCAAGGCCTTTGTCATCCTGAATACAATCCTTTCGCCTTTCATCTTCTCTCTTGATGCAAAGATACAAAAATTCCTGCATTCCTCCAAACATTTCCGCAAATATTTTCAGCAAAATCCACTCTTTTTTTACCCTTGCGAAAGCACCGCAATCACCCCGCGAAACCTATGCTTTCGCGAGGCGAAAGCATAGGTTTTGAAGTGCAAAACCATAGGTTTCGGCAGGCAAGATGCGGCATATTGAAACCCGAAACCTATGATTTTGGCGAGGCGACAGGCTGGGTGAGCAGCAGGTCGGCAAGGTCGGTGTTGGGGGGATAGGCTTCCATCTGTGTGTCGACGGTATATTGGATTCCTGTGGTCTGCTTCATGACGGCAGTCCACTTGGTGAGGATTCCGCTGTCGGGGAAGACGGTTATGCGTCGGCCTTGCAGGGGGCGGAGCTTCTCGGCAGAAAGTCCGCTGCTCCCGCCTGTTGCCATCCACAGGTGCTGCGGATAGGCAGCAGCCATGATGACGGCGGTCTTCTCGCTTTCTACGATGCAGACGCGGCGGTCTGGATAGCGGCTGAGCAGGTGCAGCCCGTAGAGGCACTGGCGCAGGCAGAAACCTTCGGGCAGCTTCCCCTGTTGCATAAGGTAGGAGTGAATCCAGTTGTTGCGACCACGCCTGTGGCCGTCGGGAGCATATTGCATGATGTGTCCCGTCCTGACGCGTTGCTCGTGGTCTATCTGCCAGAAGACGACATCGCCCTGTATAGTGGCTCCTATGCAGTAGTCTTCATAGACTTCGAGCAGCCTCTGCCGGCTGATGGCGAGTCGTGGTGCCACGTTGGTCGTGAGCCACTGCCAGAAGGTGCTCCTTGGCGAATGATAGATGGCGGGCAGGTCCTTGTCTAAGGGCACGAGCGGCGGTGCCGGCTTGGGCTTGGGCGGCGTGATGGTAGCGTGTCGCCAGTTGGTTTCCATCCACGGGTTGTCGTGGAAGAAATCTGCGGGTCGGTAGTGGTATTGGCACGACTGTTCGTGGTCGCACCTGCCTACGCTTGGGTCGAGATAGCGGCATTGGTCCTGTGTGTCTACATACCTTACGAAGCAGTGCTTGCGTCCGCATCTGGGACAAGTAAACTTCTGTTTGCGGCGTCCTGTCAGCCGCGGGTCTTCAAGTTGGTATCTATACTTATTGTCAATCATTTTTACTTCATGTTTAAATGGTGATTTTGTGCGTTCTTATAGCGTTCCTGTTCGTTCGTTCTTCATCTATATATATAGGATGAAGAACAAACGCACAAGAACATGAGAGTTAGCCGCGTCAGAACGGGATGAAGGCATCCGGGTCGTCTGTAATGAATTTTCCATTCTCGAACAGTTTCTTGTCTTCTACCATACGGGAGATGAACTTGGAAACCGTGGTACGCGAAAGGCCTTCCTGCTCCATCAGCAGACTGTTCAGGCGTGAGCGCAACATGCTGCCGCCGTTGTCCCTGATGATTTTCCTAGCAACTTCAAAGCGTTCCTTTTCGATGTTCAGCAGCTTTTCCAGCCTGTTTGCCTTGGCTCGCTGACGGTATTCATTCTGTTGCTGCTGTTGTTGCTCGTCGGCATCTACGATGTGGCCGTCGTCGCTGAAACTGATGTACCACGTAGGCATCGTACCGTGACGGGCGTTCGGACAGCTGACGCTGATGGTACCCTGTCTGTCCTTGCTGCTTCTCAGCACAGTGCCCGCCTTCTGAGCCAGCACCGTACCCAGGTGCCCGCGCATGTTCTCGTCTTCGCTGGCCTTGTTCTCGTGCAGCACGTTGACGATAGCGCAGTCCTGCTCTTCGCAGAGGATCAGCAGGTCGTGGATAAGCTGCCGCGACATCACCTCGTCGTTGAACGATGCCACGTAGTCTACCAGTCCGTCGATAAGCACTACCTGCGGACGATGTTCTTCCACGAGCAGCCTGGTGTCGGAGAGCAGCGTGTCGTAGTTCATCCGCCGCAGGGTGTAGAGCAACAGGTGACTGTCGATATAGTCGTCGGAGACACCGCTCATCCTCTTCACCTCGTCGATGACAAGCTTCACGTCGGCCGACTGCTGTTCGGTGTCGAGCAGCAACACCTTCGGCTCTTCCAGCTCCGACTTCACCCGGAACTGACTGCCGCTCATCAAGGCTGCCACACAGACCTTCAGCACGGCGCTCTTGCCCGACTTCTGCTTGCCCTTCAGTCCGTGGATGTCCTTGCGTGCAAAGATGCCCACGCCGTCAACCGACAGGCTGTAAGCCTCCGGCTCTACCACCGTGTCCGTCTTGATACGCAGCCTTCTGAGCGTCTCCAGCCGCTCCTGCCTTGCCCTTTCCTCGTCAGTGGGCGCTGACAATGCCTGTTCAACGATGGCATCAACCGTCTTCCCGTTTTGGGATTCAATACTTTCTTTCATATTATTAAAAAAGTATTATTGTCCCGTCACTCGCACACTGCCGGTCACTTAGTGGGGGCACTTGGGTTATCCGTGCCGGCAGTCAGGAGTCACCGTGCTCGGTTTTCCACTTTGTTCTTCTGAAGAGAAAAACACAGCGGACTCCTGAATGGAATTCCGAGTGCGAAGGTAAAGATAAATTCTTGTTATTCAGCGCATTGCACACAAAAAGGCACCCCAAAAACGGGGTGCCTTGGGGTGCCTTTTTGTTTTTTGAGGGGGTGCCTCGCTATTCCGTCTGGGGTGCCTCGTCTTTTTGTGATGGAGTGCCCTCCCAATTCTTGCAAATATATTTTGCCAGTTCTGGCGATAATTCTCCAAAAATGTCTGCTAATTCCAATTCTTCTTCATTGGAAATCAACTGGCTCATTTGTTTTTCCAAAGAGTTCCTCCCCCAACCAAACAACTTACTCAACATTGGAGCTAAATCCTTTTTATTGGTAAATTTTATTCCAAGTTTTGGAGCCAATTTTATACCAAGGTGAGCAGTCAAGAGTCTATTGATTCCTCGTCGATTTTGATTCCTCTCCATATAAGCATTCAGTTCGTCTGCAAGTTTATCTCTCTCAGCGATAACATTGGCCAGTTCCTCCTGTAACCGTTCTGTTTCTTTGTTCGAATTGACAGTCTCAGACTTATCATCCTCACTGATAGTAGTGTCTATATCAACCTTTGATGCAGACTCTTTCTTTTGCTCTAAGGCTTTTTCCTCTAAGCCGAAAGTAGCGTAAGTGTTCCTGGCATTCCGTTCTACCCACAAGTCATCAAAAAACTTATTGATGGTTTCCCTCGTCAGTCCGCCAAATTTCCATGGATCCAAACTGGTCGCGAGCGTTATATTTGTCGCACCATGAGCGGGCATCAGACACCTGTTATCCTTTTCCTTGACCAGTCTGTTCCAAGTTTTGATAATTTTCTGTGTCACTTTCCTTAGAAGCTTGTCATCCTCAATGCCCCAGAAAATCTCCTTCATAACAGATCTATCGAATCCCATAGTGGCATCAGCCCAATCAATAGCATTGATCTGAACGAGATTATCATTCAATCCCTGAATAAACTGAATTCGTAACGTTTTAATTCCAGTTTCCTTTGAGACAGTGTTAGTGGAACGACGGGGTGTCAATGGTCGTATATCACCAATCAATGAAATTTTAAACACGTTGAAGTATGGCTGTGCTTCAGAATAACTTGAAACGAATGACGCCATCATATCTAAACATTCATCATCTACACTTTTCTGCTTGGCAAGCGCGAAGTATACTCCTCCAAAAATTGTTCCCTGATAATATTCAAACGGAACGCTGTAATTATCAAAATTGTCGGTAAACTGCTTGTTCGGATTTAGAAGTGAAAACCAAAAGGTTTTCATCCTACTTACAAAAGAGACCCGACTCTTTGCCAAATCCTCAGCAATATCTCTTATACAGCTGACAGCTGTTGTGTTCTTGAATCTTTCATACGATAAAGCCTTACTGTTTTGGGGACCTTTGAGGTATAGTTTATCGAGTATGGTTGCAACCGACTTGTAAGGCTCGCTGGCCTTTTCCAACTCTTCTTTCGTACGGTAAAATGCCTGAATCTTCAACATATAATCTTATTTTTATATCATTACTTTCTTTCTTAACTTTTTCCAAGAAGTGACAGGTGTTTTCCATTTCACCTTGTTTCAAGCTCCAAAGATACAAAATTCGTTTTTTTTCTCAATACTATTGTCTTATTAAAATAGCTTTTTTCTCATTTTTTTTAAATATATGTTTATATACAAATTAAAATATGTATCTTTGCCAACGGATTCCGAAAGGAATGCCAAGACATATTTGCTCAATTCTCTGCCGAACTAGCACCTCAAAAGAGATATACGAGCGATTCAAATACCTATTGAAGTATTCGCATTGAGCGTAGACTTCTCCATAAGGTATTTGAGGCTGTGCTAGGCCTGGCAGAGATATGGCGGGTCTGCGCTTTCTTTGTGTCCATAGAGTTAGTGCAGTAACAAAAAGAAAGTTTATTATTTTACTAACTAAAAATTATTATTATGAAAAAAATTTTAGTATTAGGGACAATGTTCCTTGTTGCGATTTGTGCTAATGCACAATTTATGCGTGCCGAAGAATTGGAAAAGTATTCAAAAGAAAAGTATGGTGACAAATGGGTTGAAGCTGCTCAAAACTTAAAATCCCAACTGACATTGGACAAGAACAATTCTTTAACATACTCTCAAGTTATTGATTGTGGAGAAAAAACAAAAGATGAACTTTATATAATTCTAAATTTGTGGTTCACAATGTCGTTTAATGATGCAAATTCCGTCATCAAACTCAACGATAAACAAGCAGGAACTATTATTGGGCAAGGGTTTGTTGAAAGTATTGCATCACATGTTGGAGGTTTAACTGCGTATGACATCAGCATTAAGCCTATTATCAAAGTAGACATAAAAGACAAAAAAATTCGAGTAACTTACACCATACAGTATTATGATGCTACTCTTGTAAAAGGTGGTGGTTTTCTTGGATCAAGAAATAGCGCAACCCAAGTGGAGGAAAAATGGCCTATAGAGCAATGCTTCCCATTTGTCGATAAAGACAAACACAAAAAGACATCCAGTAAGGCCCTCGTTATGTCTCATGCCTACTCAAACGTGATTATGGACAAAATTGAAGAAGCAGTAAAAAATGGCGTTACAGGTAATGAAACCAACGATTGGTAAAATTAAAATCTTTTTGATTGCATATCTTACAATACAGACTTTGGACATTAGTGGTCAAAACCATCTATCATTTAAAGGATACACAATAGCTGGCGACATGAAATCATTAGTCTCGAAAATGAAAGCTGATGGTTTCCGGACTATACAGCGTAAGAATTGGTTTAAAGGTATGAGAACCAAATACCTTGAAGGTGATTATTGGAGATTCCCCAAATGTCAAATAGCCATTCGTCAACCCAAGAAATATAACGAGGTAACTTCTATCTATATTCATCCTAGAAATAACTATCTTTTACTAGAAGATCTTATATCCACTTTAGATTCAAAATACGGAAAACATGAAGAAATTATCTCAACAATTGACATAAACGATCGTATTTTAACATGGAACTTGCAAGAGGGGTGTATTCAAATATTTGCACGCACCATATACGGGCAATCATTCGACATTATATATCGAGATTATGTAGAGGTAAATATGCTGAATCATATTGTTACGCAGATTGACAATGATTTGTAAACACAACGCCTATTATTACCATACGTAATTATCCCCACTCACACTAACAACAATCCACCACCCACATGTCGGGATGGTGGATTGTTTGTATTTAGCAAATACACCTCAACCTTAAAGATAGGCATTATGAAGCAAATAGGCTTAGCATAAAGCCACCCTACCCAGTTTGTCGATGTCGAGGTTTACGCTGATGTTCATTGCCTTAAACAGCTTCAGGACTGTGGCAAAGGTCAGATTGCGGCCGTTCTCAATACGGGAGATTTGCGCCTTCTGCACTCCTACCATCTGACCAAGTTCTTCTTGGGTCAGATTCTTTTGCTTGCGCGTCTCTCTGATGGCTGCACCTATTGAAAAAAGCCGAATCTCCTCTTCGTATGCGTCAC